>NZ_JBFTLX010000156.1:0-15873 GCF_056396665.1 Cupriavidus sp. 05T313
CGCTGCTGACGCTGGGCATTCCGCCCAACGCGGTGATGGCGCTGATGGTGGGTGCGATGACCATCCACAACATCCAGCCGGGCCCGCAGGTCATGACCAGCAACCCCGCGCTGTTCTGGGGCCTGATCGCCTCGATGTGGATCGGCAACCTGATGCTGATCATCCTGAACCTGCCGATGATCGGAATTTGGGTGAAGCTGCTGACCGTGCCTTACCGCTTCCTGTATCCGGCCATCCTGGTGTTCTGCGGTATCGGTGTGTACTCGGTCAACAACCAGACCTTCGACGTGTTCATGGCGGCAGGCTTCGGCATCCTCGGCTACCTGTTCCTGAAGCTCAAGTGCGAGCCGGCTCCGTTGCTGCTGGGCTTCGTGCTGGGACCGATGATGGAAGAGAACTTCCGCCGCTCCCTGCTGCTGTCGCGTGGCGAGTTCACCGTGTTCGTGACCCGTCCGCTGTCGATGGGCCTGCTGATCGCCGCTGCCGCACTGGTCGCTGTTGTCGCACTGCCGTCGATCAAGGCGAAGCGCGAAGAGGCGTTCCAGGAAGAGTAGTCATAGAGCCCCACCCGCGCCGGCGTCGTGCCGGCGCACGCAACGCAAGATTTGGGGTGCCTCGGGCACCCCGATTTTTTTGGATAGCGCTCCCGGTGCAAGCCGGGCCGCTCGCACTGAACACGCCCGGCTGCGCTCGCAGTGCCAGGGCTGCGCATGATGATCTGCTCTATCGCACCGCTGTCTGGTGCGTCACAGGCGCCGCATGAGAACTCCAGCACTAGATGGCTTCGTTTCGAAGCTGTACATCCTGAAACTTGTCCAGTCGAGTCCGTCGACAGTAATGACACTGGTCGACCGTTTGCGCGAGCATGGGGTCGAGAAGAATATTCGTTCGCTCAGGCCCATCCTGCGTAGCTTGCTCATCGCACGGGCCATCACGGCGGAGTTGGTGGAAGGCAGTGGCCGGGTCTATTGCATTACGGATAGCGGGCGCGAGGAACTGGATAACTATCTCTCGCACCTGGACGTGCTGCAGAGTGATATCGGGCAGGGGAGTTGAGGTGCGCCCAACCCTCAGCCAGTCTCCCCCGCCTTCCACCTGGCCGGGAACAGCAAGAGACAAACCACAGTACCCCGCCCGGAAGAGTCAATCGACAGCTCGCCGCCGATGGCAGCCGCGCGGCTGCGCATATTGGCCAGGCCATGCCCCTGCACGGCAGCCGCGACATCGAATCCACACCCGTCATCCCGTATCTCGATCAGGATGGCCCCGCCACCGCGGGCCTCTCCCCCGACGCTGCGCGCCACCACCTGCACCACGCCGCTGTCTGCATGCTGCATGACATTGCTAAAGGCTTCCAGCAACAGGTACTGTAGTTCCCGCACTATCTGCGGCGTCAGGCCGGCCGCAGCCGGCAATCGCTCCACCTGCCAGTCCACTCGCAACCTGGCCGCTTCCAGCCTCGCGTGCAACCGATAGCGCAGGTTGCCAAGCACGGCGGCGAGATCGCCGCCAGTGTCCTGCATGGCATCCACCGAGAATTTCAGCGCATCCAATGCATGCTGAAGGTGCTCCTGCAACACCGCGGGCGAGCCCTGCCCGGAGCGCAGCACGCTGAGCGCACCGACCAGCGTGCTGCCCAGTCCGTCGTGCATGTCACGCATGATGCGCCCGCGTTCCCTAAGCGTGGCCTGCTCGCGCTCTACCTCGCGCGAGTGGGCGTAGAGCCTGTGAAGCTCCTGCTCCTTTTGCGCAACCTTGTGGTCAAGGTCACGGTTGAGATCGGCCAGCATGCGGGTGGTGCGCGTGTACCGGTCGACCAGCAGCCATGCCATGGTCAGGCTGAACAGCAGCGAGACATATTTGGTGAGTGCCGTATCCCAGTAGAAGTCGCCGGTGAGCCAGATGCGCACGAAGTCGGCGGCGGTGAGCGCGGTGGCAAGGCCCAGCGCGACGGCGAGCACCACCCGTTCGTGATTGGGACGCCGGAGCGCCGACCATACCAGCGCGCCCGCCACGTAGCAGGCGATCGCCACATTGATGCCCCAGTCCGCCACTTTCAGGTAAGGCAAGCTCAGCACGCTGGCCATCAGCACGATCAGCGGAAACTTGATCCACAGGTAGGCGTTGACCGCCCACCCCGGCCAGCGCGCGCGCACGTCGATGATGATAAAGGCGAACTTGGCCGTCGCTACCATGAAGATCGCCCGGCTGGAAAGCACGATGACCTGCCAGACGCCGCGCGGCAACGGCGTATCGGCGAGGAAGAACTCGGCGAGGCTGATGGCCCAGGCGATCTCCGCGAGCGCGTACAAGCCGAACAGGGGATCGCGCTGGCGCCACCAGATCAGCAGCGAGATGGCGGCCAGCAGCAGGCTGACGGCGGCGATCACCAGCGGACCGATCACGCGGAACCACAAGGCGCCATCGTAGTGGGAACGCACCACGTTGCCGGGGCCGAACTCGATCCTGGACAGGCCGCCGCGTCCATTGGACAGCGCGGCGATGGTGACGACCAGTTCGTTGTCGGCCCGCAGCATGACCTCGGGCACCGGCACGTAGAGGGGACGCTGCCCCGCGTGGATGGCGGGTGCCGACAAGTCGCCGGAGGCTGCCAGCAGCTTGCCGTTCAGGCGCATCTCGAAGCTGTTGGCGGCTCGTGCCAGGTAGAACGCGGGCGTGTCGTGGCCGGTGGGAACGTACTGAAAGGCGAGCCGGTAGGTGGCCGTGCCGTCCCTGCCGGGGAATTCGCGGTCCCAGTAGTGCGGCAGCTTCAACTGCAGCGGGACCGGCCCCGTTACAGCGCCAGGACCGCCGCCGGTCAGGCGGACAATCGCTTCCGCCTGTTCCAGTGCCTGCACCTGCGCGGGCTGTTCGGTTTGCGCATGGCTTGCGCCTCCCACGCCCGCCGCGCAGGCGGCCAGCAGCAGGGCGAACGAGACGATCCATTTGGCGGCGAGCAGGATGCCGGCCGGATGCGCTCCGGGCAGCGGTCTCACAAGGTTTTCAGCAAGCCGAGTTTGTGGGCTTCGAAGACGGCTTCCGTGCGGGAGTTGACAGCAAGCTTGCCGTAGATGTTCTTGATATGCGCCTGTACCGTATGCACGCTGATCGACAGGTGACCGGCGGTTTCCGCATAGGTGTAGCCGCGGGAAATCAGGTCGAGCACCTCGGTTTCGCGGGCCGAAAGCGTCACCTCCGCCCCCTGGGCGCCTGGCGCGTCCGGCGCCGGCAGGCCCGGCGCGCTGGCGCTGCGCAGCCGGGTGATGACCTTGCGCGCGATGACCGGGCTCATTGGCGAGCCGCCCGCGCGCAGCTCCAGCACAGAGGCGCGCAGGTTGTCGTCCGATTCGTCCTTGAGCAGGTAGCCGGTGGCCCCCGCTGCGATGCTGGCCAGCACATTGGCCTCGTCGCCGAACATGGTGATCACCATGCAGTCGCAGCGCGGGTGCAGCCGGCGCGCATGGCGGATGACATCGATGCCGGAGCCGTCCGGCAGCCCGAGATCGCAGAGCAGCACGTCGGGCTCCTGCGTGTCCAGCCATTCGCAGGCGCTGGCGCGCTGCGCGCAGGCCGCCACTACCTGGATGCCGGGCAAGCTGCTGAGGGCACTTTGCAGGCGCGCGCTGGTGGCGGGGTCGTCTTCCACTAGCAGGACACGGATATCGGCTTCCGGGGCCGGAGACTGGTTCTGTGAGCGCATGGTGTGGGCGGAGGCTGGTCTCGACTATGCCGCGGAGCGGGCAGGGCGCGCTACTCCATATTCATGGGATGGCGCCTGGCGGGCTATCGTAGCGCTGGCGCCGGTCGTGGTCAAACCGGCGCGGAGGGCGAAAAGCGGCGGGCGGCAGGGGCGGCGATGCGTGCCGCCCCGCCCGGTCAGGATGTCATCACGACCTGGTTGCGGCCATTGCGCTTGGCTTGGTAGAGACCCGCGTCGGCGATTTCGACGATGCGGCTGAATGGCATATCGGCACCGGGCACCATCGCCGTGCCGCCGATGCTGACCGTCACATACGCACCTACCGGGGAGCCGCTGTGCGGTACCTGCAGGGATTCGATTGCGCGCCTGACCTTCTCGGCAAGCAGCCGCGCGCCGCCGGGCGAGGTGGAGGGCAGGATCATGGCGAACTCCTCGCCGCCAAAACGCGCCGGCAGGTCGGCAGGGCGCGCGCAGTTCTCGCGGATCACGCCCGCCACGCGGCGCAGCACTTCGTCGCCAGCCACGTGACCGTAGGTGTCGTTGTAGGCCTTGAACGAATCCACGTCGATCATCAGCAGCGCCAGCTGGCTTTGCTCGCGGTTGGCGCGTTTCCATTCCGCCCCGAGGTACTCGTCGAAATAGCGCCGGTTGGACAGCCCGGTCAGGCCGTCCGAGTTGGTCAGCCGCTGCAGTTCCAGGTTGGTCTCGAGCAGTTGCTGCTGGCTCTGGCGCAGCGCGCGGTAGGCTTCGTCGCGTTGTTGCAGGTTGAGGTAGGAGCGCGAGTGATAGCGGATGCGCGCCACCAGTTCGATGGTGTCGGGCAGCTTGACGAGGTAATCGTTGGCGCCGGCGGCAAAGGCCGCGCCTTTCATGATCGGCTCTTCCTTGGTGGACAGCACGATGATGGGAATGTCGCGCGTCGCCGGGTTGGCGCGGTATTGCTGCACCAGCGTCAGGCCGTCGATGCCGGGCATTACCAGATCCTGCAGGATCACCGTGGGGCGGGTGCGCTCCGCCACGGCGACGGCTTCGTCGGGCTTGGCGCAATAGTGGAAATCGATGTCCCGCTCGGGTTCGAGTTCGCGCCTTACCGCTTCGCCCACCATGGCCTGGTCGTCCACCAGCAGCACCATGGCCTTGTATTCATCCTGGTGCTGCCTGGTGCTAGGGGCTGTTTCTTTAGACATTATGTTCCTCGTGCTCTCTGGCTGGGAGGCGCCGAAAAGCTGATCGTGGCGCGGCTGTGCTACTGCCTGTACCGCCTGGATTGTTTCGCTGCATGTCCGGCACCTCTGTCCAGCCCGTGGTTACTGATTGTTATTGGTGTTGCACGCCCGTACGATGCGGGCGGCGATCTGCGGCAAAGGCAGGATTTCACTCGCGGCCCCAAGCGCGGCGGCGGCCTTGGGCATTCCATAGACGGCGCTGGTGGCCTGGTCCTGGGCAATGGTCAGGCAGCCGCGCTCGCGCATGGCCTTGAGCCCCAGCGCACCGTCGCGGCCCATGCCGGTGAGCAGCACGCCCACCGCGTCGCCGCGCCAGTGCTGGGCCACGGACTCAAAAAATACATCGATCGACGGCCGGTACAGGTAGTCGCGCGGCTCTTCCGTGTAGATCATGCGAGTGGCGCCGATGAGGCGCAGGTGGTCGTTGGTGCCGGCGAGCAGCACGGTGCCCGGCTGCGGACCCTCGCCCTCGCGGGCCAGCCGCACCGGCAAGTGGCACTGCGCGTCCAGCCAGTCGGCCATGCCGGCCGCGAAGGCCTCGTCCACATGCTGGACCGCGACCACGGCGGCGTTGAATCCGGCCGGCAGGCTGCCCAGCACAGTGGCCAGCGCGGAAGGGCCGCCGGCCGATGCCCCCACTGCCACGAGTCGCTCGGTGCTGGCTTTGCGCATCAGCGGCGCGGCCGCGCGCGAGGGCCCGGTGCGGCCATCGAGCAGCCGGCCGATATTGCGGATCTTGCGCAGCAGCGGGCCGCTGGCCAGCTTCGAATCCGGCTCGGCCAGCGTGGGCGTATCGACCGCGTCGACCGCACCGTGGCCCATGGCGTCGAACACCTGGCTGGCGTTGCGGCCGAGGTCCATGGTCACCACCACGATGGCGCACGGCGTGGCGGCCATGATGCGGCGGGTTGCCTCGACGCCGTCCATGACCGGCATCAGCAGGTCCATCAGGATCAGGTCGGGCGTGCGCGCGGCGGCCATGCGCACGGCGCTTTCGCCATCCTCGGCCACCCATGCCACCTCCAGCGAAGGGTCGAGCGCGATGACGCGCAGCAGGGCGGCCACGGCCAGCCGGGAGTCGTTGACGATGCCGATCTTCATGCGCGTGCGTCTCCAATCAGGTCTTGGACGGCATCGAGCAGCGCGGCGTCCTGGAAGCTGCCCTTGGYCAGATAGTAGTCGGCTCCGGCCTCCAGGCCGCGCTGGCGATCCTGCTCCCGGTCCTTGTATGACACCACCATCACCGGCACTTGCTGCAGGCGGGCGTCGCGCTTGATGCGGCTGACCAGTTCGATGCCGTCCATGCGTGGCATATCGATGTCGGTAATGACCAGGTCAAAGGATTCGGCGCGCAGCACGTTCCAGGCATCCATGCCGTCCACCGCGACCGCGACTTCGTAGCCGCGGTTGGAGAGCRGTTTACGCTCAAGCTCGCGCACCGTAAGCGAATCGTCCACCACCAGCACGCGCTTGCGCCGGACCGGCGCCGCCTCGGTACTGCCACGGCGGATGCGGTCGATCTTGCCTTCCGACAGCAGCTTTTCCACTGAGCGGACCATGTCCTCCACATCGAAGATCAGCACCGGCGTGCCATCCTCGGTGAGGCTGCCGGCGGCGATGTCCTTGATCTTGCCCAAGGTCGCCACCAGGGGTTGCACCACCAGGATGCGCTCGCCCAGCAGCCGGTCCACCGCCACCCCGTAGGTGCGCTCCTGGTCGCCCAGGACCACCACCGGCACCGTCTCCTCGTCGCGGCGGGCTTCCGCTTGCTGCAGGACCTGGGCCGCGCTTACCAGCCCCACCTGGCGGCCGCCGAAGCGGAAGTGCTGGCGGTTCTCCAGTTGCTCGATGTCGCCGCGCTCCAGGTGGATGGCCTGCATGACGTAAGCCAGCGGGAAGGCGTAGGCCTCGCCGGATACCTCGACCAGCAACGCGCGCACCACCGACAAGGTGAGCGGCAACTCCAGGTGGAACTGCATGCCGTGTCCGCTCTGCTGCGTCAGGCGGATGCTGCCGCGCACCTGGCGGAGCATGTCCTGCACGGCATCGAGCCCGACGCCGCGCCCCGACACTTCGCTGACGGTCTCGCGCATGCTGAAGCCGGGCAGCAGCAGGAAGTCGAGCAGTTCCGCCTGCGACAGCCTGGCCACGGTGTCCTCGGGCACCAGGTTGCGCCGGACGATGGCGCGGCGCAGGGCATCGAGGTCCACGCCGGCGCCGTCGTCGGCGATCACGATCGCCAGCCGGCCGGCGTTGTGGCGCGCGTTCAGCGTGATGCGGCCTTCGGCCGGCTTGCCGGCGGCCAGGCGCGCTTCCGGCGTTTCGATGCCGTGGTCTACCGCATTGCGCAGCAGGTGGGCCAGCGGCGCCTCGAGCTGCTCCAGGATGTCGCGGTCGACCTTGGTGCTCTCGCCGACCAGTTCGAGGTGAACCGCCTTGCCCAGCGAGCGCCCCAGGTCGCGCACCATGCGCGAGTAACCGGTAAGGCCGTCGGCCAGGGGCCGCATGCGGCTGGCCAGCGCCCGGTCGTAGATCTGGTGCGCGAGCCGGCCGGTGCGGTGGTCGTACTGCTCCAGTTCCGTGATCCGTTGCGACAACTGCTGGTGGCCCTCGCCGAGCAAGCGCTGCGCTTCGGCCAGCGAGGCCCGGGCGAGGGCGTCCGCCGGACTGGCCGCGAGCGCCACCTGCAGCGCATCGAGCGCCTGCAGCGCGCGCATCTGCAGCCGCCGGGTCTGCTGCAGCGCGTTGCCGAAGGGCTTGAGCCAGTGCGTTTCCACCATCGCCGCGCCCGACAGCGCGAGCAACTGGTCGAGCGTATCGGCGCTGACGCGCAGCATGCGCTCCTGGGCATCCGGCAGGCCGGAGGGCTGCGTGGCTGGCCCTGCGGCCTTGGTGCCCGCGACCGCGTCGGGCGCCGGGCCCTCGGGCCGCGCCGCGCTCACGGGCGTAGTGCTTGCGGCTTGCGACTCGGCTAGTGGTTCGGCCAGCGCCTCGCTCCCCGGCGCGAGGCGCTGCGCGGCATGACCTGCCGCCCAGGCGTCGGCGTCGACTTCCTCGCCGGCGAGCAGCGCGCCCATCCGCAGCACCAGGGCATCGATCTCGGCCTTGCCGGCCTGGTCGGCCCATAGGGGATCGCCGCCCGGCGGGCAGCCCAGCCGCAGCAGCAGGTCGGTACCGTGGAGCAGGGCGTCGATATGCACCGGCCGCAGCCGCAGTTCGCCGTGCTGGGCCGCCACCAGGCAGTCTTCCATCACGTGGGCCACGCGCACGCCGCCATCCAGGCCGACGATGCGCGCGGCGCCCTTGAGCGAATGGGCCGCGCGCATGCAGGCCTCGAGCTGGTCGGCCGCGGTGGGGTCGCGCTCCAGCGACAGCAGGCCGGCATTGAGGACCTCGGCCTGCGATTGCGCCTCCAGCGCGAACAGCTCCAGCAGGGAGGCGTCGCGCAACTGGTCGGGGTTCATGCCAGGCTCCGCTTCAGGGCTTGTTGCAGCAGGGCCGGGTCGAGCAGGCCGACGCTGCGCCCGCCGCTCTTGAGCAAGGCCCGGGTGTAATGCGCCGAGGCGCGCGACAAGGTAGTTGGCAGTGGCTGCAGGGCTGCCTCCGCGATCCGCTCGATGCCGGTGACTTCGTCCACCGGCAGCGCGATGGCGGTGCGGCCCTGGCCCAGGACCAGCAGCCGGGCGCCGTGCCCGGCGCCACCCTTGGCATCGGCGGCGGCGTTGGACGCGGCGCCGGCGGCCGGGTCCTGGCCGAGCAGTTTCGCCAGCGAGATGCACGCCAGCAGGTTGCCGCGCACGCTGGCCAGTCCCAGCACCGCGGCGTGGTGGCGGTGCGGCAGCGAATGCACGGGGCAGGGTGCGGTGACCATTGCCAGCGCGGCCGCCGGCAGCGCCAGCCACTCGTCGCCGATGCGGAACACCAGGCAGGACAGGGTGGGGCCGCGCGCAGCGGTCTCGGCCTGGACGGCGCTGTCGGCGGGCAGGCTCACTTCGCCGGTAGGCAGGTTGTCGAGCAGCGTGAGCGCCGCGCGCGAGTAGGTCGGGCAATTGCGGCAATGGATGTGCGTGGCCAGCAGCGGGCAACTGCCGTTTCCGAGCACGCCGATGCGGCGCCAGCAGTCATCCACGGCGACAGTCGTCACGCCGGGCGGGAGGCCATGCTCGGCCGGGGGAAGCGATGCGGGCTCAGGCATGATGGGTCGGGGTCTTGCGTTGTGCGCGATGTCGCAGGCGAGCCGCTGCCGCGCCGTCGCCTTCCGCTTCCAGGATGGCAGCCATATGGTAGAGCGCCTCCTGGTGAGCCGGGTCGAGGTAAAGCGCGCGGCGATAGGCCTCGCGCGCGTCGGCCGGCCGGCCGGTGGCATCGTGGAGCACGCCCAGCAGGCAATAGGCGGCGGCCGACGGGCCCTGCGCTTCCAGGTGCGCCAGGCAGGCCGCCACCGCGGCGGCGAGGTCGCCGCGATCGGCAAGCCGGGAGATCCTGGCCAGCGCATCGGCGCCGGCATTGGCCGGGGCGGCCGCTTTGCCGGCGGCCGGGGCCGGCGCCGGTGCGGCGGAGGGGGGCGGTATCGCCGTGGGCCGTGCCTGCCCGCGCGGGGCCAGAGGCCTGGCGGGCACGGCCGTACGCGCCGGCCACGACAACGGCGGCGGGGCGGCCCGGACCGGATCGGACAGCTGGGCCAGGTAATCCGGCACGGCAAGGTTGCCCGGGGCCTGTGCATGTGCGCTGCGCCGGGTAAAGGCAAAGGCGAGCGGCACGCCCGCCGAGACAAAGCCGTGCCGCGTCAGCAGGCTGGCTTCGGCCGGGCCGACGAAAATCATGGCGTCCGGCCGGCTTAGCCGTTCCAGCACCTTGAGCGAACGCCGCTGCGTGGGTTGGTCGAAATAGATCAGCAGGTTGCGGCAGAACACAAAGTGATAGGGGGCCTCATTGGCCATCAGGACCGGATCGAGCAGGTTGCCGCGCAGCAGGCGCACCTTGGCGCGCACGCTGGCCTTGAGGGTGTAGCCGCCCGCGCTGGCGGTGAAATGCCGGTCGCGGAAATCCAGCGGGCCGCCCCGGAAGGAGTTGCTGCCGTATTGCCCGATGCGGGCGCGCTCCAGCGAGCGCGCGCTGATGTCCACGGCATCGACCTGGAAGCGCTGCTCCGGCACGCCGGCATCGAGCAGCGCCATGACGATCGAATACGGCTCTTCGCCGGTCGAACAGGGCACGCTGAGAATGCGCAACGGCCCGGCATCCTCGTGTTCGCCAGCGCTTCCGAATACGCGCATGGCGGCAAAGCGGGCGAGCGCCAGCAGCGCCTCCCGATGGCGGAAGAACCAGGTCTCGGGCACCACCACGGCTTCGATCAGCGCCTGCAGTTCGTCCGGCTGCACGTGCAGCAGGTTCCAGTAGGCGTGGTGATCCGGCGCCGCGGCCGCGGCCAGGCGCTCGCGCACCGCGCGCTCGATCATGCCCGGCCCCACGGTGGCGGCGTCCAGGCCGATGCGCTCCTTGAGCAAGGCCTCGATATGGGCGGCGGTGGTCATGGCCCTGGCGCGGCAGGCTCAGCTGCCGGCAAGTCGGGAAACAGGCGCGCGCGCACCGGGTCGGACAGCAGGGCATCGACCTTGATCCACTGCACCATCCCCTGGCTGCCGTTGCGCACGGGCCCCAGGTAGCGCGCCGGAGCGGGGTCCACGCCGCTGTCGACAAATTCGGCGGGATCGCAGCGCAGCGTCTCGGTGGCGTACTCCAGACGCAGCCCGAGCAGGCGCGCCGGCGCATCGGCTTGCCGGCGGTAGTGCACCAGTACGGTGCGCGTGCTGGTCCGCCTGGCGACCGGCGTGCCGGTGGCCAGCGCGTTGACGTCGATCACCGGCACCACCTCGCCACCGCGCGCCAGCAGCCCGCTGACCCAGGGCGGCGCCTCGGGCAGCTGCTTGAGGGTGGTCAGCGGCAGCACTTCGGCGATCTCGTTCGCGTCCAGTGCGTAGTGGTCCGGCCCGATGCGAAAGAGCAGGAAGAGTTTCATGGCGTGTTGCCGGCGCCCGGCGCGCTCATACCTTGAAGCGCGACACGCCGGTACGCAGGTCGTTGGCAACCAGCGTCAGCTCGTCGATCGCCTGGCTGGACTGGCGCAGCGATTCCACGGTCTGCTGGGCCGCTTCGGACAACTGCATCAGGGCCTGGTTGATCTGCTCGGCGCCGCCGGCCTGGGCCTGCATGCCTTCGTTGACCATCTGCACCCGCGGTGCCAGCGACTGCACCTGGCCGATGATCTGGGAGAGCTGGTCGCCGACCTGCGTCACCTCGGACATGCCGCGCCGCACTTCTTCGGAGAACTTGTCCATGCCCATGACACCGGCAGCCACGGCGGACTGGATCTCGCGCACCATCTGCTCGATATCGTAGGTGGCTACCGCGGTCTGGTCGGCCAGGCGGCGGATTTCGGTGGCGACCACGGAGAAGCCGCGGCCGTAGTCGCCGGCCTTCTCGGCTTCGATGGCGGCATTGAGCGACAGCAGGTTGGTCTGGTCCGCCACCTTGGCGATGGTGGTGACCACCTGGTTGATATTGCCCGCCTTCTCGTTCAGGGTGGCCAGCTTGGCGTTGACGGAGCCGGCGGCTTCCATGACATGGTGCATGGTGGCCTCCATGCGCGACAGGCTGACCTGGCCCGTGCCGGCCAGGCCGGCGGTCTGCTCGGCGGCGCCGGAGACCTCGGTCATGGTGCGTACCAGGTCGCGCGAGGTGGCGGAGATCTCCCGCGAGGTGGCGCCGATCTCGGTGGTGGTGGCGGCGGTCTCCGTGGCGGTGGCCTGCTGCTGGCGTGCGGTGGCGGCGATCTCGTTGACGGAAGTGGTCACCTGGATGGCCGAGCGCTGGGCCTGTCCGACCAGCCCGGTAAGATCGCCGGTCATCTGGTTGAAGCCCTGCTCCACCTCGAGGAATTCGTCCTTGCGATTGAGCGACAGGCGCTGGCGCAAGTCGCCGCCCCGCATATTGGTGAGCAGATCGACGATCGAGCGCATCGGCACGGTGATGGAACGGAACAACAGGTAGCCGGCTACCAGCGACTCCAGCAAGGCGGCAATCAGCGAGACCTCTATGCTGATCTTGGCGGTCTCGACCGCGTGGTTGATGCTGGTGGCGCCTTCGCTGGCTACCTTGTTGTTGTCGTCCAACAGTGTTTGCAGGGTAGTCCGGCCTTCGTCCCAGATGGCATGGATCGGGCCGCGCAGCCGGCTTTCCATGGCGCCGGCCTCGGCGCCGCCTGCCGCGAAGATCACCGAACTGGCTTCGTCATAGCCGCGGCGGATCTCCTTGTACTTCTCGAAGCGCTGGCGGTCTTCGGGGCGCCGGATCGAGTCGGCGTATTTCTCTTCCAGGGCGTCCAGCCGCTTGCGCAATGCCACGTTGCTCTCGGCGTACTGGCGCCGCTCCGTGTCATTGGCCGCTGTGATGCTCTGCCAGGCCAGGACATAGGCTTCGCCCCAGGCACCACGCATGGCGGTGCTGTAGTAGAGTCCCGGCAGGGCATCGTCGCGCAGCGCGGTGGCATTGGTTTCGATGGCCGACTGGCGGTCGTAGGCGATCACCGCCGTGAGTAAAATGACCGCCAGGATAAAGGCGAAACTTACCAGGATGCGCGTGCGGATGGTCCAGAGGGTCACGATGCGTTTTCCCATTGCTTTTCTTGTAGTAGGGGGAGCGGGCGGCCGGGCGCGGTGAAAATGGCGCGCGGACGCGGGTTAGAAGGCTGGGCGGAGCACCAGGGGTGCGTTATAGCGGGGTAGGGTACTGTAAGGCTTCTGCCATTTCAATGGCGCCCGCGGAAGGGAACGTCAAGGGTAATGGTATTTGTCCGGTCGCAACATATCGCCATATTATGGTTTGACGCGGCTTGATTTTTTCCTGGTTTTCGTCACACTTGCCAAATAGTCAGATCGGACCGATGTCGATAATCACAAACAGGGCAGGCATGGTGGCCAGGTCAGAGGCGAGGGCCGGCGCGCCGTCGAACGCGGACCTCGATCCGTTGACCGGCGTAGCGTCGCGCCAGGCATTCTTGAACACGCTGGAAGGCCGCCTGCGCTCGGAGGCCACCCCGCGCTGTTCGCTATTGCTGCTCGGCATCGACGATTTCCGTGCTTTCAACGATATGCACGGCCATGCCGAGGGCGATGAAATCCTGCGCCGCGTGGCACGCCGCCTGCGCGACGCCTCGCCGCGCGACGCCATCCTGGGGCGGATCGGCGGCGACGAGTTCGCCGTATTGCTCCCCTCCATCGCGGATCCCACCCTGGTGCGCCATGTCAGCGCGGCCATCCTTTCGCTCCAGTCGGAGCCCCACGAATACGGCAACCGGCGCCACCATGTGCTGGCCAGCCTGGGCGCGTGCGTGATGCCGGCCGGCGGGGACAACGCCTCGGATGCGCTGGCATCGGCCAGCCTGGCGCTGGGCCGGGCCAAGCGCGACGGCGGCCGCACCATCCGCTTCTTCAAGCCGCAGATGCGCACCGACGTGACCACCCGCCTGTCGCTGGTGCAAGCCTTGCGCGATGCCTACGCGCAACGCCAGTTCGAACTCCTGTACCAGCCGCAGATCGACCTGCGCGATGGCCGCGTGGTGGGCGCCGAGGCGCTGATGCGCTGGCGCCATCCCACCCAGGGCCTGCTGACGCCGGCCAGCTTCATCGATGCGCTGGCGGCCAGCAGCGTGGCGGCGGACGTTGGCGTCTGGCTGCTGCACACCGCCTGCGCCCAGGCGCGCATGTGGTCGCTGGGGTTTCCCGATGCGCCGCGCGTCGCCATCAACCTGTTTGCGGCGCAACTCAGCGAGAGCCGCCTGCTGACCGAAGTCCGCCACGTGCTGCGCGAGCTGGCCCTGGCGCCCGAGCGGCTCGAGCTGGAAATCACCGAGACCATCGCCCTGCAGCAGGGCGACGAGTTCTCCGGGCAGTTGCAGACCTTGCGCCGGGATGGCGTGACCCTGACCTGCGACGATTTCGGCACCGGCTACGCCTCGCTCAGTTTCCTCAAGTCATTTCCGGTCGACCGCATCAAGATCGACCAGTCGTTTATCCGCAATGTCACCGAGAGCCCAGTCGACGCCGCCATCGTGCGCGCCATGGTGAACGTGGGCGGCAGCCTGGGCATCGGGGTGGTGGCCGAAGGCGTGGAAACCGTCGAGCAGCGGGATTTCCTTGCCGCGAACGGTTGCCATGAGGTGCAGGGCTACCTGTACGGCCGGCCTATGTCCCCCGACAAATTTACCGAATTCCTGCGGCAGTCGGCTCGCTGAGCCGGGCGGGCCGGGCCCGCGCCAGCATCGCTGCTCCGCCTTTTCCCCGTTGATACCATGTGCCGGCTGCCCTGCACGGCCGCGCTTCCCGCCTGGAAATTTGTTTCCGGCTTTGTCCCGTTTCGTCCCGTTTCGTCCCGCCAGCCCTGGCAGCCCGACGTGGCGGGGCCCGTGGCGGGCGGCGCGCAGGCAAGCTATGCCTCTCCCGCCTGTCCAGGACAGGGAAATATGTGCTTACAAAGTCAAGTCGGCTAGTCCGGCAGCCTGGCGTTAAGCGAAGTATGGTGATAGCAGGGTGGCAGGTGTTGGCCCGCGCGCCCATTCTTACCAAGAGGTATCCCATGTTTTCCGACCGCAGGCCTGGCGCCCGCACGCGCGCCCTGCTCCTGGCCGCCAGTCTCGTTTTCATCACTTGGCAACTGCCGGCGCTGGCGCAGTCCGCCGATCCTTCCGAGCGCATCGCCACCATCACTGATGCCGCTGGCAACCTGAGCTTTGCCCCGGCGGGTTCCGACGACTGGGCGCAGGCAGGCCTGAACCGGCCCATTACCACCGGCGACCGCCTTTGGGTCGATAACGGCGGCCAGGCCGAATTGCACGCCGGTTCCACGGCGATCCGGCTGGGCAGCGGCACCGCCGTGACCGTGCTCAACCTCGACGACAGCGCCACGCAGGTCAAGCTGACCCAGGGCACGCTGCAATTGCGCGTACGCGCGCTGCCGCCCGACCAGCCGGTCGAGATCGACACGCCCAACGTGGCTTTCGTGCCGGCCGAGCCCGGCGATTACCGCCTCGACGTGGCGCCTGACGGCAGCAACACGGTGGTCACCATGCACCACGGCTCCGCCGTGGTGTACGGCGACAACCGCTCGCGGCAAATGCGGCGCGGCGAGCAGATCCGCTTTGCCGGCACCGACCTGGCCGAGGCTGGCAGCGCCACCAATCCTCCCCTGGACGGCTTCGACCGCTGGACCATGGCGCGCGATGCGCGCGAGGACAGTTCGCCGTCGGCTCGTTACGTCGCGCCTGAAATGACTGGCTATGCCGCGCTGGACGACTATGGCGACTGGCAGGAAGACCCCGGCTATGGCGCGGTCTGGTTCCCCCGCGTGGTGGCGGCGGGCTGGGCACCTTACAGCACGGGCTACTGGGCCTGGGTGGCACCGTGGGGGTGGAGCTGGTGCGACGATGCGCCTTGGGGCTTCGCCCCGTCCCACTACGGCCGCTGGGCCCGCATCGGCAACCGTTGGGGCTGGATGCCGGGCCCGCGGTCGGTACGGCCGGTCTACGCCCCAGCGGTGGTGGGCTTTATCGGCGAGGGCCACGGGCACGGACGTGGCCCGGGCGTAGCGTGGTACCCGCTGGGACCGCACGAGGCTTATCGCCCGGTCTATGGCGCCAGCCCGGCGTATCTCAGCCGCATCAACCGCTTCGCTGGCAACAACGAGGCGTTCAATCGCCATGGCGGGAATGCCTTCATCAACCGGAATGTGCCGGGGGCGATTACAGACATGCCGTCGCGCGCTTTTGTACAGGGCCAGCGCGTGCCGCCCGGCGCGCGCGGCGTGGCATGGCGCAACCTGCCCCAGGGCGAGGCCAACGGCACGCCGCCGCTGGCGCCCGTCAAGGGCAGCCTGCATGGCGCGGCCCCCGCG
>NZ_JBFTLX010000157.1:0-21385 GCF_056396665.1 Cupriavidus sp. 05T313
GCGCGAGTCGCCTTCTGGGATGCGCAGCACGACCGCATGGCCGCAGTTCGAGCAGAATTTCATGAGAGGCGTCCGGGAGGAATGGCGAAAGTGTATCACCGCCGATGCGGGCTGCCGGGGGTGCGATGCTAGTTTGGGAAAGGTCCGCGAACGGGGTGGCGGCCATGTAGAGAATTCGTCGCGCAAAAAACAAAAAACGCCCGGAGGGGCGTTGATTTGTTCTGCGTCCGACAGCCGGTCGCGTGGGTCTGTGTGGCTTTGGTTGCGGGGGCAGGACTTGAACCTGCGACCTTCGGGTTATGAGCCCGACGAGCTGCCAACTGCTCCACCCCGCGTCCGTCGAAGAAAAAGATTGTAAGGCAATTCCTTTTGTTGCGCAACAGCTAATTGCGTAACAATGGGAAAAGGCGCAAGACCATGCCCCTGCAACGCATGCCAGCGCGATGGCGCACCGTCATTCAGTCCTTGTCCGTGCCGTCCGGGCTGCGCTGCCAGGCGCTGGCCGGGAACTGAAAACTGTCTCGCTGCAGCAGGTCGTCTCGCTGCCAGATGACACGGTCGGGACGTACCGTCAGCATCCAGGTGGTGGTCACGCGGGGGTTGGGTTCGGCGAAGGCGCGCGGCGTCAGCAGCGCGGCACAGGGGCCGTGTTCCGGGTCGCGTACCGAGGTGTAGCGGATCATGCCCAGGCCCGCCTCGCGCGCCACCCGGGCCAACGCCTGGCACGCATCGTAGCGGACGGGATCGGTCCACTGCGCCGCATCTTGCACGAAGGGCGGGGCGTCGAGCGCGATGCCGTCGGTGCGAACGCTGACCTGAAACAACGTGTGCGGGCGCGCATCGATGCGSGGCAGCGCCGGACTGTCGAGCAGGAAGCGCCAGCGCCAGTAGCCAAGCTCGGCGCAGGCGGTGCGGATATCGTCGGCGCCRTAGAACACGCCTGGATCCTGTTCGGCGCGAAAGCGCGAGCCCCACGGCGACGGGGGGTAGCGGAACGGCGTGAACAGCAGGTAATGGAGATGGCGAGCGTCGGCGGGCACGGCGGGCTTGCCGGCGTCGAGCACGGCTTCGAGCACGGCCTGTTCTTCCAGGCTGTCGACCAGCGGCATGGTCGAGACTACGTGCTGGGCCTCCACCGCGCGCCAGAGCGTGAGCGCAAAGGCCTTGCGCTCAGACGCGACCGCGGGTGGCATCCAGATAGTGAACGACACGTACCAGGCCCTCGGTTGTGCGGATCAGGTCGAGCGGTTTGCCGCCCAACGCCAGGTTTTCATTGGCAAGCCAGAGACGGGCCTGGTCGCTGTGTCCGAGGATGGCGTCGAGCGAGCGGAACAGGCGCACGAACAGCACGCCGAATTCCCATTCCTTGCGGTGCGCATCGAGCACATAGCCGCCGGATGCCATTCGGGAAACGGAGGCTGTGCTGATGCCCAGCACGTTGGCCACGCCTGCCTGGCTGATGCCGAGAAAGCCGGCGGCACGCATCACTGCCTTGGTGAGTGTGGTGCCGGGATCCGGACTGCCGGCAGGAAGATGCTCGGGGACTTGCCTTGGTTGCATCGCCTCGCTCCTGTTTCTTCAGAAACATTATAGGCGGTTCGTTTCGTAAGGGAAGTAGTAAACGACGCCGCATCTGTAGGGTTTGGTGGCTTCGGCGGCGGCAAGTTCTCCGGCAATACGATATGTGGCTGGCCAGATTGCATTGGCCTGACAGGCCTAATAAGTCTCGATGTGGAGCCGTCCCTCCGCTTTCATGCGCGCCTCCAGTTCGGCCCAGGGAAGTCCCGCATCCGCGCACGCATCCCCGAACGCGGCGAGCACGCCGTCTTCCATGCCTTTGAGACCGCAGATATAGACATGGCCGTGCGGGTCGTTCAACAGGCCGGCCACGCGCGCGCCGGCATCCCGGATAGCGTCCTGCACATAGCGGCGTGGCTGGCCGGAGTCGCGCGAGAAAGCAAAGTGGATATCCAGGAAACTCGGCGGCAGTTTCATCAGAGGGCCGAAGTAGGGCAGTTCCCGCGCATTGCGCGCGCCGAAGAACAGCATGCGCTGCCCGGCGAAATGGTCAAGGTTGCGCCGCATGCGTTCGGTCATGGCGCGCATCGGTGCCGAGCCTGTGCCGGTGCAGATCATCATCACGCTGGCTTCGCGGTGGTTCGGCATCAGGAAGGTGCTGCCGAACGGGCCGACCACGCGCACCTCGTCGCCGCGCGCGAGGTCGCACAGGAAGTTGGATGCCACGCCGCGAACCGGCCGCCCCTCGTGGTCCTGCTCGACCCGCTTTACCGTCAGCGCGATGTTGTTGTAGCCCGGCCGCTCACCATCGCGCGGGCTGGCGATCGAGTACATGCGGATATAGTGCGGCTTGCCCGCCGCGTCGGTGCCGGGCGGCACGATGCCGATAGCCTGGCCTTCCAGTACCGGGAAGAAGTGCTGCCCGAAATCCAGCACGATGTGGTGGACGTCGCTCGACGCGTCGTCGGCGGTCAGGCGGTAGTTGCCGGCGACAGCGGCCGTGGCGGGAGCACGCACGCCGTGCAGGTTGACGTAGGGAGGCAGGTGTCTTCGCAGGTGTTGCAGCGGATGCAGATTTCGGGGTCGATCAGGTGCTGCCTGATGATCTCGGGGGCGCCCATCTCTTGTCTCCTTGGCGTGCGGCGGGTCTGTTGCCGCCGCTGCGCCGAACGTTGCCGGTGGGTCAGTCGTTGCGTCAGTTGAAGCGCACGTACTCAAAGTCCATGGGCTGGCGGTTGACGCCGACCATCGGCGGCGCGATCCAGTTGGCGTACTTGCCGGGTTCGGTCACGCGGCCCATCAGCGAGGCAACGAAGGCGCGGTCTTCTTCCGTTGCCAGCCATTCACGTTCACTCGCCTGCCATTGGCCTTCGGTAAGCAATTCGCCCGCGGGCGAGACATGCACGTTGGCAAAGCTGCCGATCTTGCGGTTGAACGCCTTGTGCGGCACCGTCATGCGGAAGTCGATGCCGTGCTTTTCAATCACCTTGTTCCAGCGCGCCACGCCGCCGATGGAATCCTTGATGTAGTCGTCGCGCAGCACCTCGTTGAGCGCGTTGAGCATGGGTACCTCGCGCTCGCCCAGGCGGCCGTCCTGGATATCGAGGATGCGGTACACGTCGCCCTTGAGCACGTGGTCGTCGTTGCGCTTGCCTTCCTCGAAGCGGCCCTTGAGCCCGGCGCTGTAGAAGGTGGCGGCGTTGGACGACTGGTCCGCGCCGAACAGGTCGATCGTCACGCTGTAATGGAAGTTGAGATAGCGCTGGATGGTTTCGAGGTCGATCACGCCCGCCGCGCGGACCTCGGCCGGATCCCGGATATCGCGTTCGCGCATCACTTCGCAGGTGCGCTGGATCACGCGTGAGACGCCGGATTCGCCCACGAACATATGGTGGGCTTCCTCGGTCAGCATGAAGCGCGTGGTGCGCGCCAGCGGATCGAAACTGGATTCGGCCAGCGCGCAGAGCTGGAACTTGCCATCGCGGTCGGTGAAGTAAGTGAACATGAAAAAGGCCAGCCAGTCGGGCGTGCGCTCGTTGAAGGCGCCGAGGATACGGGGGTTGTCCTCGTCGCCGGAGCGGCGCCCGAGCAGCGCTTCGGCTTCTTCCCGCCCGTCGCGGCCGAAGTGGCGGTGCAGCAGGTAGACCATGGCCCACAAGTGGCGGCCTTCCTCCACATTGACCTGGAACAGGTTGCGCAAGTCATACAGGGAGGGGCAGGTCATGCCAAGATGGCGCTGCTGCTCGACCGAGGCTGGCTCGGTGTCGCCCTGGGTGACGATGATGCGGCGCAGGTTGGCACGGTGCTCGCCCGGCACCTCCTGCCAGGCCGCCTCGCCTTTGTGCTCGCCGAAATGGATGCGGCGCGCGGGATCGGCGGGCTGGAGGAAGATGCCCCARCGGTAGTCGGGCATCTTGACGTGATCAAAGTGCGCCCAGCCGGAAGGATCGACCGAGACCGCGGTGCGCAGGTAGACATCGTGCTGGTGCGAGCCCTCTGGCCCCATGTCGCGCCACCAGTCGAGGAAGGCAGGTTGCCAGTGCTCCAGCGCGCGCTGGAGCGCGCGGTCATCCGACAGGTTGACGTTGTTGGGGATCTTCYGGCTGTAGTCGATGCTCACGGGATGTCTCCTGGTTTTCTTTTTGTCTTCTATTTATCTTCTTTTGTCTTGTCGCGTGTTGCACTTGCGAGTGCCGGTTCAGACGCGGTCCCAGTCGAAGCGGGCCTTGTTGCCGGAGCCGAAGACTTTGAGCGCGCCGTGTTCGCCAATGGCATTGGGCCGGTTGAAGATCCAGTTTTGCCAGGCGGTGAGGCGGCCGAAGATGCGGGTCTCCATGGTTTCCGCCGGCCCGAAGCGCAGGTTCGCTTCGAGCCCGGTCAGCGCGTCCGGCGACAGGCTTGCGCGCTCTTCGATGGCGATGCGGATCTCGTCTTCCCAGTCGATGTCGTCGGGCGTGGCGGTGACCAGCGCCAGCGAGGCGGCGCTGATGGCGTCTAGCGGCGCGCCGGCATGGTCCTGCACGGCCTGGATCGCGGCCTCATCCTGGTAGAAGCGCGCGGCCAGCCGCGTCAGTCCGTTGACCATCGGGTAGCGGCCGAAGTTGGCAGCGCAGGCGAACAAGCGCGGCGCGTCGTCCGGCGCGTCGGGCAGGTGCAGCATATAGCTGCGGTCGGCAGCCAGCGCCAGTTCCAGCAAGGTGCCAGCAAAGCACGAGTCCGGTTCGATCAGCGCGAACAGSSTGCGGGAGGAAACTTCCAGGCGCGCCAGCGTGCGCCGCAGCATGCCGATGGTCTCGCGCACGAACCAGTGGCCGGCATGCGCTTCCAGCAGGGCATCGGTGGCCAGGACCTGATGCGGGTCGCCTTCGGTCTTGAGAATCCAGATGCCGATGTCGAGATGATTGGCGCGCAGCGTGAGGATGGCGTCGTCGAGCTCGCGCGCCATCTTCAGCGGCCACCAGTCGGCGCCAGCGGCGAGGATCTGGGCTAGCGTCTGCGGCTGCTGTTTGCGGGGGCCGAATACCGCTAGCGTTGCCTTGCGCGCAGCCGGGTCCAGGTGTACCTGGACGGTGTCATAGCGGTAGCCGTGCGCATCGTGGCTGCGCGACAGCGGCGTGAGCCGTACGCCCGGCTGGTCCGCGGGGCGGTCGCTGTCGGCGGCAAGCGCAAGCGCGCGCTGTTGTACGTGTTCGGCAAACCGCGCCGCTTTCACCACGGCATCGACCAGCTTCCACTCGAGTGCCCTCTGTCCGCGCACGCCCTCGGTGGTGGTGCAGAAGATGTCGGCATGGTCGCGCCGCACGCGGCGCTTGTCGGTGACGCGCGTAAGGCCGCCGGTGCCCGGCAGCACGCCGAGCAGCGGCACTTCGGGCAGGCTGACGGCCGATGAGCGGTCATCGACCAGCACGATTTCGTCGCAGGCCAGGGCAAGCTCATAGCCGCCGCCGGCGGTGGTGCCGTTGCAGGCCGCGATGAATTTCAGGCCTGAGTAGCGGCTGGCGTCCTCGATGCCGTTGCGGGTTTCGTTGGTGAACTTGCAGAAGTTCACCTTCCAGGCATGGGACGACTTGCCGAGCATGAAGATGTTGGCGCCAGAGCAGAAGATGCGTTCCTTGGCGCTGGTGAGCACCACGGTACGCACCTCGGGATGCTCGAAGCGGATGCGCTGCAGGGCATCGTGCAGTTCGATATCCACGCCGAGGTCGTAGGAGTTCAGCTTGAGCGCATAGCCGGGCCGCAGGCCGCCGTCCTCGTCGACATCCATGGACACGCCGGGCGGCAGCCAGCGCCGCCGCTCAGGTGCCCAGCACGCGGAGTTGGGCGCGCAGTGCCTGCAGGGAGGTGTTGGGATCCTGGCCGCTGGTGTCGATCGWCRCATCGGCGCGCGAGTAGAGCGGGGTGCGCGCCTGCAGGATGCGGCGCAAATCGTCCATGGCCTCCCGGTTGCCTTCCATCGGGCGCATGTCACCTTGCGCCACCACGCGCGCCATATGCTCCTCGGGCGAAGTCTTTACCCAGACCGCGTAGCAGCGCGCCAGCAGCAGGTTGAAGGTGGAGGGCTCCGAGACCAGGCTGCCAGGCGTGGCAAGCACCATGCGATCGTGCTCGCGCAGCACGCGTTCGAGTGCGCGCATCTCGTAGCGGCGGTAGGCCGCCTGTCCGTACAGCGAGTGAATCTCTGCCAGGCTGGCGCCGGCTTCCTGCTCGATGACGCCGTTCAGTTCGACAAAGGGTACTTCCATTGCCGCCGCCAGCGCCCGSCCSAGSGTGGACTTGCCCGCGCCGCGCAGCCCGATCAAGGTGATGCGGCGATGACGCAGGTCATGGGACGCCGACGGCGCCAGCGCGTAATGGCAGGCTTCGCGCACGCGCGCCAGGTCACCGGCGGGCAGTTGCGCCAGCCATTGCACCAGTTGCGAGAATTCGGAGGCCGGCTGGCCGCCGGGGGCATGCTGCGTTTCCATCTCCGCCAGCACCACCGGCAGGGGCACGTCGAGCGCGCGCGCGACCTGCCGCAGCAGCAGCACGGAAGCATTGCCGGTACCGGTTTCCAGGTTGGCGAGATAGCGCTCGGAAACCTCCGCGCCGCGAGCCAGGTCCTTGCGCGACATGCCGCGCGCAGCGCGCAGCGAGCGAATGCGCTCCCCGAGTTGCGTCAGGTAGGGATCGCGCTCGCCGGCAGGGCGGGAGTCGGAGGAGTCTGGGGCCAGCAGGGGATCTGGATCGCGGCGCATGGACGGCTTTTACGTGTCAATGAGATCCGGGAGGCATCCGGATCGGGGTTGCGATTATAAGGGACAGTACGCTCGTGTCATATAGTGCATTACTCTGCTTGCATAATAGTTGATATGCAATAAAATGCATCAACAAAAGAAAGAACAGAAGACACAACAAATACCTGACTCCGTTTCCCCATGACCAAGCTTGACCGGGGGACGGCATCGAGGAGTGGAGACATGACGCCCCCTGTTGCATCCCCGTCCCCGGTGGCCGGCGCGGGTTTGCCGCCGGCTGCCGTCGCAGTGCTGCCGGCACGGTACAACGCGGCCGCGGACCTGCTGACGCGCAACCTCACCGCCGCCCGCGCCGGCAAGCTCGCCTATGTGGACGATGCCGGCACGCTCACCTTTGCCGCGCTCGACCGGCGCAGCCGGTGTTTTGCCGCCGCGCTGCTGGCGTCCGGTGTGCGCCCGGAGGAGCGCTTGCTGCTGTGTGCCCTCGACACCATCGATTTCCCCACGGTCTTCCTCGGGTGCCTGCTGGCTGGCGTGGTACCCGTGGCCGTGAATACCCTGCTGACGGTCGACGACTACGCTTATATGCTGGAGCACAGCGGCGCGCGCGCGGTAGTGGTGTCGGCGCCGCTGGCCGCCACGATGCGCGAGGCTATCGGCAAGGCCGGCACGGATCCCGCGCTGATGCTGGCCGGCCCCGATGACGCATCCGCCGGCCCGGCGCCCAGCGTGGCCGGGATGGCAGGGCAGGGCGCGCCGCTGGAAGGCGCTGCCGCAACGCGACCGGACGACATTGCATTCTGGCTCTATTCGTCCGGCTCCACGGGGCGGCCGAAGGGCACCGTGCATACGCATGGCAACCTGTTTCATACCGCCGATCTCTATGCGCGCCAGGTGCTCGGCCTGCGTGAAGACGATGTGGTTTTTTCCGCGGCGAAGCTGTTCTTTGCCTATGGCCTAGGCAACGCGCTGACGTTCCCGCTCGCTGTTGGCGCCACCACGGTGCTGATGGCCGAGCGCCCCACGCCGCAGGCTGTTTTCCGGCGCCTGCGCGAGCACCGGCCCACGGTTTTCTGCGGCGTGCCGACGCTTTACGCAGGCATGCTGGCCGCAAGCGACCTGCCCGCGCGGGCGGACGTCGCACTGCGGCTTTGCACCTCGGCGGGAGAAGCGCTGCCCAAGGATATGGGCGATCGTTTCCAGGCGCATTTTGGTTGCGACATCCTTGATGGGATCGGCTCCACGGAGATGCTGCACATCTTTCTCTCGAACCGTCCCGGCGACGTGCGCTACGGCACCACCGGCAAGCCGGTGCCCGGTTATGCGCTGAAGCTGCTCGACGAAGCGGGTCAGCCGTGCGCGCCGGGCGAGATCGGCGACCTCTTTATCAAGGGGCCGAGCGCCGCGCTGATGTACTGGGGGAACCGCGACAAGAGCCGCGACACCTTCGTTGGCGAATGGACCCGCAGTGGCGATAAATACCTGCAGGATGCGGACGGCTATTTCATCTACGCCGGGCGCAGCGACGACATGCTCAAGGTGGGCGGCATCTATGTCTCGCCATTCGAGGTGGAGGCGGTGCTGGCGCAGCACCCGGCCGTGCTGGAGGCCGCGGTGATCGGCGTGACCGATGCCGACGGGCTGGTCAAGCCCAAGGGCTTCGTGGTGATGCGCCCCGGCCACTCGTGGCATGAGGACATGGCGGCGGAGTTGCAGGTCTTTGTCAAGTCGCGGCTGGCKCCCTACAAATATCCGCGCCAGATCGARTGCGTGGCCGAGTTGCCSAAGACSGCCACSGGCAAGATCCAGCGTTTCCGCCTGCGCCAGCGCGAGGAAGCTGCGCAGGCCGGGGGCTGAGAATCAAAGTCCAAGGCAAGAAACAAAGACATAGGCAAAGGCAAAAGCATGCAAAGCGAGTTGGTGGAAATTCCTTTCGACGGCCGCCGTATCCAGGTGGAAGTGCAGTGGCTGCGCCCGGACCGGCAGGAGCGCCCGCTGGTGGTCTTCCTGCATGAAGGGCTGGGTTCAATCAGCATGTGGCGCGACTATCCGGCCGCCCTGTGCGAGGCCGGCGATTTTCGCGGGCTGGTGCTGTCGCGCTATGGCTATGGCCGCTCCACGCCGCGTCCCGCGGAGGAAAAGTGGGGCGTCGACTTCATGCACCGGCAAGCGAGCGAGGCCTTGCCGGCGCTGTTTGATGCACTTCAGATCGGGCCCGGCCGCAGCCGCGGCATGCCCTGGCTGTTCGGTCACAGCGACGGCGGCTCGATCGCCCTGATCTACGCCGGCAGCTTCCCGCAGGCAGTCGACGGGATCACCGTGCTGGCGCCTCACATCATGGTCGAGGACGTGTCGGTGAACAGCATCCGGGCCACCCGCGAAACCTACCTGCAGACCGRTCTGCGCAGCAAGCTGGCACGCCATCATGCCGACGTGGATTCGGCCTTCTGGGGCTGGAACGACATCTGGCTCGATCCCGCCTTCCGCGCCTTCGATCTGCGGCCCTTGCTGCCGCAATTGCGTTGCCCTGTGCTCGCCGTGCAAGGCGAAGACGACGAATACGGCACCATGGCACAGATTGAGGGTATCCATCGATATGCGCCACAAACCGTCCTGCTTAAACTCCCGCGATGCGGCCACTCGCCGCACCGCGACCAGCCAGGGCCGTTGACGGATGCGGCGGTCCGGTTTATAACGGCGCATACTTCATACCTAAAATAATTTCGCGCCCCCTGCACGTTAGCCTGCATTTCCAGCGATTCCGGCAGTTCGCGAAGTCCGCGATTGCCGCGAGTCGCCCGGAAGCCCGCAGGCCGGCGATGCCGGCCCAGGCGACGGAAGTCGGCTTGACCACCAGGAGACATCCATGCATCGCTTCACATCGCGCGGGCTGGCGCCCGCATGCCTTGCCATTGCTGCATCCTTCGCCTTCGCCGCGGGCGCCAGCGCCCAAGGCACCGGCAAGATCAAGGTTGGCTTCATGCTGCCCTACACGGGTACTTACGCCTCCCTCGGCAATGCCATCGAGAATGGCTTCAAGATGTACGTGCAGGAGCAGGGCGGCAAGCTGGGCGGGCGTGAGATCGAGTACTTCAAGGTGGACGACGAGTCCGATCCCGCCAAGGCGCCGGAGAACGCTACCAAGCTGATCAAGCGCGACCAGGTCGATGTGGTGGTAGGCACGGTACACTCCGGCGTGCAGATGGGCATCGTCAAGGTAGCCAAGGAAAACAACACGCTGCTGATCATTCCCAATGCGGGCGTGGACGAAGCCACAGGCCCGCTGTGCGGCCCCAATATCTTCCGTTCTTCGTTCTCCAACTGGCAGCCGGGCTATGCCATGGGCCACGTGCTGGCCGAACGCGGCATGAAGAAGGTGGTCACGCTGACCTGGAAGTACGCGGCCGGGGAGCAGTCGGTCAAGGGCTTCAAGGAGGCCTTCGAAGCCAAGGGCGGCAAGGTGGTGAAAGAACTGAGCCTGCCGTTCCCCAACGTCGAGTTCCAGGCGCTGATCACCGAGGTGGCGTCGATCAAGCCCGATGCGGTGTTCGTCTTCTTTGCCGGCGGCGGCGCCGTGAAGTTCGTCAAGGACTGGGCCGCGGCGGGCCTCAAGGACAAGATCCCGCTCTACGCCTCGGGTTTCCTTACCGACGGCACGCTGGAAGCGCAGGGCAATGCGGCGCAAGGCCTGGAAACCACGCTGCACTATGCCGATGGCCTGTCCAACGCGCGCGACAAGGGCTTCCGCCTGGAGTACGCCAAAACCTACAAGCTGCAGCCGGACGTGTACGCCGTGCAAGGCTACGACGCCGCCCAGCTGCTGGCCGCCGGCGCCGGCGCGGTGAAGGGCGACATGACCAAGAAGGCCGAGGTCATCAAGGCGATGGAGCAGACCAAGGTCGACAGCCCGCGCGGCGCCTTTACGCTGTCGAAGGCGCACAATCCGGTGCAGGATTTCTACCTGCGCAAGGTGGACGGCCGCGAGAACAAGGTCGGCGCGATTGCCGTAAAGGGGCTGGCCGATCCGGCGCGCGGCTGCCGTCTCTGAACGGTTGAATGCTGTGGCCCGGCGCCGCTCCCGCGGCACCGGGCAGAAGTCCGGCCCGCCATGCCGTGTCCCGTCCGGGCCGGTAGCGGCGGAGCCGCATACCGCAACCGAGTTGCCGCTTTGCCGCATGGATATCCATGGATATCGTTTCCTTCTTCATACAGTGCCTTAACAGCATCCAGTACGGTTTGCTGCTCTTCCTCGTGGCGAGCGGCCTGACCCTGATCTTCGGCATCATGGGCGTGATCAACCTTGCCCATGGCAGCTTCTACATGCTGGGTGCCTACCTGGCCTTCACCCTGGCCGGGCTGACCGGCAACCTGTTGATCGCCATCCCGCTGGGCATCGTGCTGGCGGTGGCATTCGGCTATGTGCTGGAGTGGGTGTTTTTCAGCTACCTCTACGAGCGCGAGCATCTGCAGCAAGTGCTGATGACCTACGGCCTGATCCTGGTGTTCGAAGAGATGCGCAGCATCCTGGTGGACGACGACGTGCACGGCGTGACGGTGCCGGCGATGCTCGACTGGGYGCTGCCGATCGGCAACGACATGACCTATCCGGTCTATCGCCTGTTTATCTCGGCGATTTGCCTGCTGGTGGCCGCGGCCATGTACCTGGTGATCCGCCGCACGCGGCTGGGCATGATGATCCGCGCCGGTGCGACCAACCGCGAGATGGTGCAGTCGCTGGGCATTAACGTCACGGTGCTGTACCGCTTCGTGTTCGCCCTCGGGGTGGCGCTGGCGGTGCTGGCCGGCATGATCGCCGCACCGGTGTCCTCGGTCTATCCCGGCATGGGCGGCCAGGTGCTGATCGTGTGCTTCGTGGTGGTGGTGATCGGCGGCATCGGCTCGGTCAAGGGGGCCATGGTGGCCTCGCTGCTGCTGGGCTTTGTCGACACATTCGGCAAGGTGTTCTGGCAGGAGGCCTCCGGCGTGCTGATCTACCTGTTGATGGCACTCATCCTGCTCTGGAAACCCCAGGGCTTGTTCAAGGCGGGGTAAGGATATGCCGAGCGATATCAACGCACTGGACCGTCCGCTGCGCGCGCGTGGCGGGTCCGCGCACTTGCTGGGCGGCCTGGGRTGGCTGGCGGCCTTTGCCGTGCTGGCGGTGCTGCCGCTGCTGCTGAATGCGGACGGGCAACGTTTCTATATCGAGTTGCTCAGCAAGGTCATGATCATGGCCATCTTCGCGCTGTCGCTCCAATTGCTGATCGGCTACAGCGGGCTGGTCAGCCTGGGTCACGCCGCCTATTTCGCCATGGCCGCCTATGCCACCGCGATGATGGCGCCGCAGGCCGGGCCGGGCAATGGCTGGCTCTTGCTGCTGGGCGCGCTTGGCGCGGCGGCGCTGCTGGCGCTAGTGGTGGGCGCGCTGGTGCTGCGCACGCGCGGCATCTATTTCATCATGGTCACGCTCGCCTTCGCCCAGATGGTGTACTTCGTGTTCCACGACACCAAGATCGCAGGCGGCAGCGACGGCACCTATATCTATTTCCGGCCCGAGTTCGGCTTGTTGGGGGCGCGGCCGTTCGATGTCAACGACGTCACGCATTTCTACTGGCTGGTGCTCGGCGCGCTGGCGCTGACGGTGGCCGGCCTGGCGGTGGTGCTGCGCTCGCGCTTCGGCCATGCGCTGGTGGGCATCAAGCATAACGAGCAGCGCATGCGCGCCGCCGGCTACGCCACCTACCGCTATCAGCTCGGCGCCTTCGTGGTGGCCGGCACGTTTGCCGGCCTGGCGGGCTATCTGTATGCCATCCAGTATGGCTTCGTCAATCCGGAGATCGCATCCTGGCACCAGTCCGGCAACGCCATGCTGATGGTGATTCTGGGCGGCGCGGGAAGCCTGGCCGGGGCGGTGCTGGGCGCSTTYTCSTTCGTGYTGCTSGCSGAATGGTTCAGCACGCTGACSAAGCACTGGCAACTGCTGATGGGCGGYTTCRTCATCGTGGCGGTGGCSTTGCTGCCACATGGACTGGTCAGCCTGGCGCGCGGGGTTGCGCGCCGGCGCCAAGGGGGATCCCGATGAATGCACCTGTCTTGTCGGCCCGCAAGCTGACCCGCCGCTTCGGTGGCCTCACGGCGGTGGGCGACGTGGATATCGACCTCGCCTTGCATGAGATCCACGCGGTGATCGGCACCAATGGCGCGGGCAAGTCGACGCTGATCAATATGCTGTCGGGCGAACTGCCGCCTTCGTCGGGCAGGCTGGAACTGCAGGGGCGCGACGTGACCGGCTGGTCGCAGCCGCGCCTGGCGCGCGAAGGCGTTGGCCGCAGCTACCAGCGCAACAATATCTTCCTGCCGCTGACGGTGCGCGAGAACTGCCGGCTGGCGGCCCAGTCGCGCGCGCAGCGGGCCTGGCGGCTGTGGGAAGACGCGCAGCGCTGCCGCACCAGCCGCGCGCTGGGCGACGAGGCGCTGGAGTGCGCTGGCCTGGCGGGTTGTGCCGATACCATCGCCACGGCCTTGTCGCATGGCCAGAAGCGTCAGCTCGAGGTCGCCATGTGCCTGGCCACCCAACCTACCGTGCTGCTGYTGGATGAGCCGCTGGCGGGCATGGGCGCGGAGGAGTCGGCGCGCATGCTGGCCCTGTTGCGCTCGCTGCGCGATGGCCATGCGGTATTGCTGGTCGAGCACGACATGGAGGCGGTCTTCTCGGTCGCCGACCGTATCACTGTGATGGTCAACGGCGCCGTTATCGCCTCGGGCGAACCGGACGCGATCCGCGTCAACCGCGAAGTCCAGCAGGCTTATCTTGGCGAAGAGGGCGAGGAGGGGGTGGCGACCCCCGTGCAAGCGGCGCCACGCAGGGAGCAAGCGGCATGAGCGCGATGATTCAAGCGAGCGGCGTGCACGCCTGGTATGGCAGCAGCCATGTCCTGCGCGGGGTCGATTTCAGCGTTGGCGCGGGCGAGACCGTGGGATTGCTTGGGCGCAACGGCATGGGCAAGAGCACGTTGCTGCGCACCTTGCTGGGCCATGTGCGGCAGCGCGAGGGAACCATTCTTGCCGCCGGGCGCGACGTTTCGCGCGCGCAGCCCTATGAGGTGGCGCGCCTGGGAGTGGCCTATGTGCCCGAAGGGCGTGGGATTTTCCCCAACCTCTCCGTGCGCGAGAACCTTGTGATGGCGGCGCGCAAGGGCCCGTCAGGACGGCTGGACTGGGACGAAGCAAGGGTGCTGGATCTCTTTCCGCGTCTCAAGGAGCGCCTTGGCCATGGCGGGCAACAGCTTTCCGGCGGCGAGCAGCAGATGCTGTCGATCGGGCGCGCCCTGATGACGAATCCCGATTGCCTGATCCTGGACGAGGCGACCGAAGGCCTGGCGCCGCGTATCGTCGCCGAGATCTGRCAGGTCATCGCCACCGTGCGCGCCACCGGCATTGCCTCCGTGGTGGTGGACCGCAACTACCGCACGGTACTGGCTAATGCCGACCGCGTGGTGGTGCTGGAGAAGGGCGCGGTTGTCATGAACGGTCCCGCCGCGGAACTGGCGGTGCAACCGGGCCTGCTGGATCGCTATTTAGGTGTCTAATTGTGCCTAAATCGACACAAATTGTGGTGGTGTAGCAACGGCAAGACGCATGCATGGCTCCGCCAGGTTTGTGGTTCAAGGCGCGCAAAGCGCTTGACCGGCCGGGACTTCCCTCTCATGCTTGACGCGTCATCAGCATATGGCGGGTTTCCAGGCGGGACGCTCCCAGTGGTCGCCACCCGGCACTTCATCTAGAATGGCGCGCGTTTGTGCAATGCAATAGCGGCGCGTTGCCGTTGCGCCCGATCAGGCGCACGCGCCGTGTGCCGAGGGCGTTGCGCGAGCCCTTCAACCAGACCTCTATCCATGACCCAGCCCGCAACCACCAGTCATTATTTTGTAGAAAGTCCCAGCAGGCGCGCGCTGGTGATCGGGGCAATCGGTGTCGTCTTCGGCGATATCGGTACCAGTCCGTTGTATGCGTTGAAGGAGTGCTTCAGTAGCGAGCATGGCATTCCCTTCAGCGACGCGGCCGTGATGGGCATCATTTCCATGCTGTTCTGGGCGATGATCATCGTGGTGTCGCTCAAGTACGTGATGTTCGTCATGCGGGCCGACAACGACGGCGAGGGCGGCATCCTGGCCCTGATGGCGCTGGCGCTGCGCACCGCCGCGCCGCGTTCGCGGATGGCGAAACTGCTGATGATGTTCGGCATCTTCGGCGCCTGCATGTTCTATGGCGACGCGGTGATCACGCCCGCGATCTCGGTGCTGTCCGCCGTCGAGGGCCTGGAAATCGCCGCGCCCGGGCTTTCTCACTTTGTCATACCGATCACCCTGGTGATCCTTGTGGCCCTTTTCATGATCCAGCGCAGCGGCACCGCCGCGGTGGGCAAGCTGTTCGGGCCGATCATGATGGTGTGGTTCGTGGCGCTCGGCGCGCTGGGCGTGTATCACATGGTGCATGCGCCCGGGATGCTGATGGCGGTGAATCCGTACTATGGGGTCATTTTCCTGATGGAGCATTCGCTGCAGGCCTTTGTGGTGCTCGGCTCGGTGTTCCTGGTGCTGACCGGCGCGGAAGCGCTCTATGCCGATATGGGCCACTTCGGCATCCGTCCGATCCGCATGGGCTGGTTCGCGGTGGTGATGCCGTGCCTGATGCTCAACTATTTCGGCCAGGGCGCCATGCTGCTGCAGAATCCCGAAGCCATCAGCAACCCGTTTTACCTGATGGTGCCGCAGCCTTTGCTGATCCCCATGGTGCTGCTGGCCACCTGCGCGACGGTGATTGCCTCGCAGGCGGTGATCTCGGGTGCCTTCTCGCTGACCAGCCAGGCCATCCAGCTTGGCTTCGTGCCGCGCATGCGCATCCGCTATACCTCGGACGCGGAAATCGGCCAGATCTACCTGCCGGTCATCAACTGGCTTCTGCTGGTGCTGGTGGTGATCGTGGTGGTGGCCTTCAAGAAGTCCGACAATCTGGCGGCTGCCTACGGCATCGCGGTGACCACCACCATGGTGATCACTACTTTCCTCGCCGCCGTGGTCATGCGCAATGTGTGGAAATGGAACCCGGTGCTGGTGACGCTGATCGGCCTGACGTTCCTGCTGGTCGACCTGGCCTTCTTCTCCGCCAACCTGCTGAAGATCGCCGAGGGCGGCTGGTTCCCGCTGCTGATGGGCGGCAGCGCCTTCTTCCTGCTGATGACCTGGCACAGCGGCCGCAAGCTGCTGCGCGCGCGCAGCCTGGAGGATGGCATTCCGCTCGAACCCTTCATCGGCGGCCTGCTGGCTCACCCACCGCACCGGGTCGAAGGGACGGCCGTCTTCCTGACCGGCAATACGGAGTCGGTGCCGGTCTCGCTGCTGCACAACCTCAAGCACAACCGCGTGCTGCATGAACGCGTGGTGTTCCTGAGCTTTGTGACGCGCGACGTGCCCTACGTGGACGACGATCATCGCCTCACGTGCAAGGACCTTGGCGGCGGCGTGTTTATCCTCAAGTCAGAATACGGCTTCAAGGAAACACCGGACGTGCAGCGGGTGCTGGACCTGGCCCAGCGCAAGCTCAATATGCAGTTCGAGTTGATGGAGACGTCGTTCTTCATCGCACGCGAGTCGGTCATTCCTTCAAAGCTGCCGGGCATGTCGATGTGGCGCGAGAGCTTGTTCGCCTGGATGCATCAGAACGGCGCCAAGCCTTCGGATTTCTTCCAGATCCCAGCCAACCGGGTGGTGGAGCTTGGTACCAAGGTGGAGATCTGACGGCAGATTTGAGGGCTCGCATGCGCTGACGAGCCACCGCCGTGCAAACTGAATGTTTGATGCCCTATGGCTACAAGATCCGTCAATTCCTGGATCTTGTAGCCATAGGGCATCTTTTTTTGGTTTGATGTCTGTTGTTCACGACCCACCGGGTGGCGGTTGGCTAGTCTGTGCGCGGGACCGGCCTCCGCACGTTTCGGATGGCCTGGGTGCTTCTGCCGCATCGGTAGCCGGCGCACGTTTGCTCCTGGCTACAGGTTGCCCCGGAATCAGCGATGCGCTAGTATGTATATACGTTAATGTATATCAAAGGGGGCGACGGTGAACCTGCAAATCGCGAAATGGGGCAATAGCCTCGCGCTACGTATCCCCGCTGATTACGTTCGCCACGCTGGTCTCAAGGAGGGCGACCAAGTGCAGGCCAACCTGACCGTGGATGGCGGTATAAGCATTCGTGCGGCCAAATGGGACCGGAAGGCTTTCGCGCAAGAACTGGAGTCGACTCGCGAGGCGATGCCGATGACGGAATCGGTCATGAAGGAGTTGCGGCACGGGGCGCGCTACTGATGGTGTACGTTGACACGAGTGTACTGGTGGCGCTCTGCGTGAATGAGCCAATGAGTCCCGCTGTTTCGCAGTGGTACGCGGCGTGTACCGAAGAAATGGCCTCTGCCGCGTGGTGTGTTACCGAATTCGCGAGCGCCCTTGGCATCAAGCAGCGGACAAAACAACTGTCGGTCGAACAGGGGGCATCTGCATGGCAGGCATTCGAACGCCTGTGTGCTGGCGACCTACAGTTACTGCCAGTCGAACCGCAGACATTCCATCGCGCTGCAGTGCTAACCCTGGATGCGTCCGCGGGGCTCCGTGCGGGCGATGCGCTGCACCTTGCCTCTGCGCTGGATGCCAAGGCTAAGACCATGGCGACGCTCGATGACGTGCTGGCCCGCAATGCGAAGCGAATGAAGATTAATCCGCTCGCGTTTTGAGCGCCGCCTGGCGGGGGCTCCTTATCGCCTACCTCGCAGATTCACATCTCCAAGGCGTAACTCCGTCATAATGCCGCACACGCGACAAAAGAAGCCCCTGTGCATGGCACAGGGGCTTTTATCCACGGGCGCCTGACGCTCAGCGCTTGAGCTTGGCGAACGCCGCCGCCATCGCGCCGRACGGCTCCGCTTCGCGGCGCTGGCCGCCGAAGCCCTTGCCCTGGCCGGGGCGCTGTCCCTGTCCCTGGCGCGGCCCGTTGCCGCGGTCCGATTGTCCCGCGCGGACCGGGCCCTGGCCGGGCTCGTCGTCCAGGCGCATGGTCAGGCCGATACGATTGCGCTTGACGTCCACCTCCATCACCTTGACCTTGACGATCTGGCCGGCCTTGACCGCCTCGTGCGCGTCCTTGATGAACTTGGTGGAGAGGGCGGAGATGTGGACCAGGCCGTCCTGATGCACGCCGATATCGACGAATGCGCCAAAGGCTGCGACGTTGGTGACCACGCCTTCGAGCACCATGCCGGGTTGCAGGTCCTTGATGTCCTCCACGCCGTCCTGGAACGTCGCGGTCTTGAACTCGGGACGCGGGTCGCGGCCGGGCTTCTCCAGTTCGGAGAGAATGTCGCGCACCGTCGGCAGGCCGAAGGTCTCGTCGGTGAAGGTCGTCGGCGACAGGCCGCGCAGCGCGTCGCGGTTGCCCATCACGTCGGGCAGGCCCTTCTTGATATGGTCGAGGATGCGCTTGACCACGGGGTAGGCCTCCGGGTGCACCGAGGAGCGGTCCAGCGGATTGTCGCCATCATTGACGCGCAGGAAGCCGGCGGCTTGTTCGAATGTCTTGTCGCCCAGGCGCGGCACCTTTTTCAGCGCATCGCGGTTGGCGAACGCGCCGTTGGCATCGCGGTACTCGACGATATTGCGCGCGAGCACGGTGTTCAGGCCCGATACGCGCGCCAGCAGCGGGGCCGAGGCGGTATTCACGTCCACGCCCACGGCATTCACGCAATCCTCCACCACGGCGTCCAGCGCGCGCGCCAGTTCGCGCTGGTTCACGTCATGCTGGTACTGGCCCACGCCGATCGACTTCGGGTCGATCTTGACCAGCTCGGCGAGCGGATCCTGCAAACGGCGCGCGATCGAAACCGCACCGCGGATCGACACGTCCAGATCGGGGAATTCCTTGGCCGCCAGTTCCGATGCGGAGTACACCGAGGCGCCGGCTTCGCTGACCACGATCTTGGTCAGCTTGGCCTCGGGCAGCTGTTTCATCAGGTCCTGCACCAGCTTGTCGGTCTCGCGGCTGGCCGTGCCGTTGCCGATCGAGACCAGCATCACATTGTGCTGCTTGGCCATGCGCGCCAGCGTGGCGAGCGAGCCGTTCCAGTCGCGGCGCGGCTCGTGCGGGTAGATGGTGGCGGTGTCGATGAGCTTGCCGGTGGTGTCGACCACGGCCACCTTGCAGCCCGTGCGGATGCCCGGGTCGATGCCCATCACCGACTTCGGACCGGCCGGCGCGGCCAGCAGCAGTTCGTGCAGGTTGCGGCCGAACACCTTGATGGCTTCGCTCTCTGCGGTTTCGCGCAGTTGCGTMAGCAGCTCGGTCTCGAGGTGCGGCTGCACCTTGACGCGCCAGCACCAGCGGCACACGTCGGCCAGCCACTTGTCGGCGGGACGGTTCTGGTTCTGGATGCCGACGTGGCGGGCAACCATGCCTTCGCACGGGTGCGGCACCATGGCGTCCTGTTCCTCGCCCAGGCCGAGCTTGACCATCAGCACGCCCGCATTGCGGCCGCGGAACAGCGCCAGCGCGCGGTGCGACGGAATGGTGCGGATGGTCTCGCTGTATTCGTAGTAGTCGCGGAATTTCTCTTCCTCCGCGCCTTCCTTGCCTTCCATCACGGACGAACTCACCATGCCGTTGTTCCACAGGTGCTCGCGCACCTTGCCGAGCAGTTCGGCGGTTTCGCCGAATTGCTCCGACAGGATGTCGCGTGCGCCGTCGAGTGCGGCCTTGACGTCGGGCACGCCGCCATCGGCGGTGGGATTGCCGTTGACATACCTGGCGGCCTCGGTCTGCGGGTCCAGCGTGGGATCGGCCAGCAGGGCAAGGGCCAGCGGCTCGAGCCCGCACTCGCGCGCGATCTGGGCACGGGTGCGGCGCTTGGGCTTGTAGGGCAGGTACAGATCTTCCAGGGCCTGCTTGGTCTCGGCGCCTTCGACGGCCGCGCGCAGTTCGGGCGTCAGCTTGCCTTGCTCCTCGATGGAAGCGAGGATGGTGGCGCGGCGCTCTTCCATCTCGCGCAGGTAAAGCAGGCGCTCTTCCAGGTTACGCAGATGCGTGTCGTCCAGGTTGCCGGTGACCTCCTTGCGGTAGCGCGCAATGAAAGGCACGGTCGCGCCTTCGTCGAGCAGTTCCACGGCCGCGGCCACCTGGCGGGGTTGGACGGAGAGTTCGGCCGCGATGAGCGACACGATCTTTTGCATGACGGAAGCTGGCAGATTGGACATCAGGAAAACAGTCGGTCGAAAGCGGGGCATTTTGCCACAAGCTTGCCGCGGCGCGGCGCGGTGTTCAGGGCAGGGCACAGCCGGCGTTCCGGCGGAGGCTGGCCAGGCATCAATAAGCCGCCGTGCCCTGGGGCAAGAGGCGGGGCGGATGTTAGAATCCGGGCATGATCGTCAAGCCACATCCGGCCCCACTCGCGGCCGCGTTATCCGACTGCTCCGCCACCCCGGCCAAGGCCCGCTCTCTGTCCGCGCAGCTGCGGCTTGCCTTGCTGTGCGCCGGCCTGGCGGTGTTGCTCATGCCAATGCGCGGCCATGCGCAGGCGGCCCCGGGCGCTGCGCAGGCCCCTGCCCAGGCAACTGAGGCGCAAGCGCCGCAGCCGCCGTCGCGGGATTTCGCCGCGGAGCGCAAGGCCATCGTCGATTCGCGTGCCTGGACCGATTATCGCTACGGCAAGGCGGAGCACGATTGCTACAACAGTTTTTTTGTTACGCACTGCATCGACAAGGCCAAGGATGTGCGCCGCGGGGAACTGCAGGTGCTGCGCAAGCGGGAACTGGAGGTTGGAGAAGCGGAGCGCGCCTTCAAGGCGGTCGAGCGCGACCAGGCTCAGGCCATCAAGCGTGCCGAGTACGAAGCCGGCCAGCCTGCCCGCGAAGCCAATGAACGCGCCAGCCGCGAGAGTTTCGAGCGCAAGCAGCAGGAACAGCAACTGCGCGATGCGCAGCATCAGGCCGATGCTCCGCAGCGTGCCGCCAATGCCGAGGCTTACAACAAGAAGCAGGCTGACTTCGATGCGCGCATCAAGGCAGCGCAAGAGCAGGGCGCGCAGCAGGCCAGGCAGCGGCAGGAAAATGTAAAGGCGTTCGAGGCGAAGCAGCGCGAAGCCGAACAACGGCAAAAAGACGTCGACGAGCGCCGCGCCAAGGCCAAGGAACAGCAGGGGCAGGCCACGACGCCGCGTCCCTTCGGTTTCTGAGCGGTGCGAGCCGCGCCCACAGCCGGGGGCAATACCGGCGACAATGGCCGGTGCAAGACGACGCGACGCGCCACGCGGTGCCAGCGTCGGAAGCCATACCGGCCCGCCGGCGCCAGCGCCGGCTTTGATCGGGGGAGCCCATGGACCGCAACCTGAATACCTTATCGCGGCAGATCATGGAGTTGCAGATCGAACACCGCGATCTCGATTACCTGATTGACCGCATGGCGGCTGACGCCACGCATGACGAGCTGCAGCTGCGGCGCCTGAAAAAGCGCCGCCTCAAGCTCAAGGATGCGATTACCTTGCTCCAGCTTCAGCTCGAGCCGGACGTGCCCGCCTGATTCCCCTTGTCCACGGG
>NZ_JBFTLX010000158.1:0-15800 GCF_056396665.1 Cupriavidus sp. 05T313
CCGCCGACCTGCTCGCCGACGCGGACGACCTCGCCCGCAAACTCGACGCCAGGGGTCATCGGGTTGCCAGCCCGATGCTCCCGCATGTACTTGATCTCGCCAAAGTTGATGCCCGACGCAAAGACCCGGACCAGCACTTCATTGGGACCCGGATTCGGAACGGGAATATCCTGCACCTCGAGCCGGCCACCGTCGGCGCCTGGTATTACGCGTACTGCTTTCATCCTGTCTCCTGTTTAATGGCCCAGGAGACCAGACAAATGCACGGCCATCGCTCCTGAGCCCTGACGCTCAGGGATTCTCGGCAGTTCCACCCTCGGCCGCTTGACGGGACGCGCCACAACTTGGCCAATCGTGACAGCCATGCACGGGTGGGACCCGAGCAGCCGTCAGTCAGATGGCGGGCATGGATGGCGAGTCTTGATGGTGAGTATCGATGGGTGGTGGCTGGCCCGGGGTATCGATGCGGATCAGCCGCTCAGGGGGAGGGCCACAGTAGTGACAAGGCCCGCCCGGTCACACGAGCAAGTCGCCTCGCCAGCGAGTCGGCGACTTGCCAAATTGCGCGCTGAACCAGCGAGAGAAGGTACTTACCTCGGAGAATCCAACCAGGAGCGCGACCTGGGACACGGGATATCGCTGGTCCCCAAGGTAGCGGATGGCCAGGCTGCGCCGGACCTCGTTCACCAGGGAGGAGAACTCTTCGCCTTCCTGTTCGAGCCGGCGTTGCAGCGTGCGGGCGCTCAACCCGAGCTTCTCGCCGACCTTGTCAATGCCGCTTCGCCCCTGCGGCAAGAGCAGGTGGACCGCGCGGCGCACATTGGACGCCATGGAAACCTGTCTGCCGAGCAAATTCTGGTCGAGCAACTCCTTGGCGTAGCGGGATAGGTTCACGTCGCCCAGCGGATTGCGCCGGTCAAGGTCCTGACGGTCCAGGATGATGCCGTCAAAGTCGCAGCCAAATTCGACTCTCGTGTCGAACAGCCGATGGTGGATATGAAGACTTGCGGGCGCGAGATGCGAGAAGTGTACGCTGCGCGGCTTCCACCTTCCCCCAAGCATCGATTTCATCAGGCACAGCAGCGCGCCGACCGAAAGCTCCACAGGCTGCCTGCCAGGATTCGGCCTTTCCGTAATCAGCTGCTGATGGACGATGGCGATATCATCGATTTCCTCAACGTGGACGGTAACGGATTCGCTCAGCAGGTGACGATACGTCTCCAACTGCCCCAGTGCATGACGCAGCGTCGGCTGGTGCTGGAGCAGCAGGCTGACGGGACCGAAATCGGACAGCCGCCAGGCTTCGGCCATCAGCAGGCCGACGGAAGTGCAACTGGACGCCTGCTCGGTGGATTCGARCACCTTTGCCAGCCATGACTCCGGAACATGCAGGTCCGGCGAAAGGATACAAGACCGGTCGGCCCCGACGTGGTGGATCATGCGCTCCGGGTCGACACCCAAGGTCCGGGCAATCTCGGAGTACTTGACCAGGAGGGCGCTGCGAATCAGAGTACTCATGTGATCACTCGGGCGAATCCTTTGGCGGCTGAATCCTTGGCCGCCCAGGCGAGGAGCTACTGCGCATACAATTCATCACTGGCCGGCGGCGCGGCGTTGCAGCCGCGTTGTTGCCGCTGACGGTATCCAAGCGTACGGGCCGTGTCAAGCCTGCTATATCTTAGTAGTTGGCCCGTCGCCCGGACCCGCGCTCAGAACGTCTTGCGCAGGAAGCCCTGGTTGCCGCCGTTGCGATTTGGCGCGAAACCGTTCTCCTGCAGGGATTCCTCCACCGTGTCGTAGAAAACACCGATCCTGGAGATCTCGCGCGCCTGCTTCGCGGTGGCGATCTCGCGGCCGAACTCGCGCGAGATGCGCACCAGTTGCTCGATCTGCTTCACGGTGCTGATTTTCTCCGTGCGCGACTGGTTCCACAGGCAGTCCTCGGTGCCGCAGCGCACGTGCAAGCCCATGGCAATTCCCATCATGTTGACCGGCAGCACGTTGCGCACGTTGCTTTCCACCGTGACGACCGCGCCATCGGGCACCGCGCGCATGAAGTTGCCGAGGCTGTAGACATTGGGCGTATCCATGCCGCCGGCGATGGCCACCCAGTTCATGACCAGCGGGCCCTTGTAGAAGCCGCGGCGCATCAATCGCTCCACCGACTCGAAGCTGTTGAGGTTGTAGCACTGGAATGCACTCTGGATGCCCTTGGCCGTCAGGCGGCGGACGTGCTCCTCCACCCATCCTGGCTGCGCAGGCACTGTCATTTCCTTGTAGGCGCCGAAGATGGCAGGGTTCGCGCGCGAGGTGCCCGCGAAATCCGCATCCTCGGCCTGATCGGTGACGTTCATTTGCGAGGTGTTGACGGTCACCGTGACCTGGTCCGGCGTGGGCTCCAGGTCGGCCAGCATGTGGCGGGTATCGTCAGACAGCCACTTGGCGGCCTGGCCATCGTTCTCGGGGGCGAAGGAGATGGAACCGCCGACCTGGATGATCATCTCGGGCACCGCCTTGCGCACGCCGGCGATCAGTTCGTTGAACTTGGACAAGCGCTTGCTGCCCCGGCCATCGAGTTCACGCACGTGCAGGTGCAGCACCGTGGCACCGGCGTTGTAGCAGTCCACCGCCTTCTGGATCTGGTCTTCCATCGTGACCGGGATGTCCTCGGGAAAGTCGTCAGGCAACCAGCCGGGTGCATAGGGCGCGGCCGTGATGATCAGGGGCTGCTGGTTTTCGGGGAAGAAGTGGCCGTCGAGGAAATTCATGGTGGTTCTCCAGGGGGAAGGGCTGCTATCGGTTTGGTCCCCTGAGTATCTTGGGCACAAGCCATTCCCGCTTGCTAATCCGGGACATTCAATTGCTTACTTGGGACAAGGGCCAGCCGGCACACCGGTTGTCGCGATCCGCAAGATTCTGTCGTGCGATGCAAAGCGCCCGGATGAGCGAGCCCACTAGAATTTGCCCGAAGGCCATATCAGAGCCGGGCCGCAGCATCGAAGCATGCCGGTTGGCCCAGGAGCCAAGAGACTCTACCAACACAACTGGAGCGAGACATGCGCATCCCCCTGATTGCACGCCAGACGCTGGCGCTCGCGATTGCAGTCGTCCCACTGCTGTCGACCGCGCCAGCGGCGAATGCCGCCGAGTGGCCGGCCAAGCCTGTGCGGATCATCGTTGCCGCACCGCCGGGCGGCACGGCCGATATCGTGGCGCGCCTCTTCGCGAATGCGCTGCAAAGCCCGCTTGGACAGACCGTGATCGTCGACAACAAAGCCGGCGCGGCGGGAACCATCGGCGTCCACGGCCTGCTGTCGGCGCCACGGGACGGATACACATTCCTGCTGATTCAAAAGGGCATTGCCTCGGAAGTGCCCCACGCCATGCATGTGTCTTACGATCCGTTCAAGGACATTGTTCCGATTGCGCAGCTTACCCGGCAGGGTCTCGTGCTCATCGGCCATCCCGGCCTGCCCGCGAAAAACCTCGGGGAACTGATCACGTATGTCAAAGCGAATCCGGGTAGGGTCGACTATGCGAATTTCGGTGTCGGCCTGCGTGGCCAGACCATCGGCGTGCAATTCAATCGCCTTGCCGGACTGACGACGGGCACCGTGAGCTACAAGGGGTCGCCGCCTGCGCTGCAAGACGTGATGGGGGGGCACGTTCCGCTCATGTTCGACGGTCCGGCAACTTCGCTTCCGTTCATCAAGTCAGGAAAGCTCAGGGCATTTGCCATTGCCTACCCCAAGCGGATCCCCGCGCTGCCTGATCTTCCGACCTTCGCCGAACTGGGATTTCCCGACCTCAAGGAGGTCAGCTGGATGGCGCTCTGGTCGGCGCCGGGCGTACCGCCAGCCGCGGTGGCCAAGATGCGCGACGCCACGCTCAAGGCGATGCAATCGCGCGAGATCCGGCAGAAGATCGAAGACCTTGGCATGGAAGTCGGTTCACCGGCTACCAGCGAAGAGCTTTCCGTAGACGTGCGCGAATCCTACGAACRGCAGGGCAAGCTATTGCGCTCGATCAACTTCAAGCCCGAATGAAGATCCAGACGCGGCAGCGCTGGCGGGGGCTCAAGCAGAGTGTCAAGAAAGAGGGGGAGTAAGCGATGTTGCACGCAAGGCCGGATTTTCCACCGGCGCACGTAAATTCCGGTAAGGGGTCGGACGGGATTGTGTCGCCGGAAACGTCCATCTGGTACAACCTGGAAGTCACCACGCGGCGTTTTCCCGGCAAGACCGCAATCCATTGCCATGGCCATGCGGTGAGCTTTCGCGATCTGCATGCGCAAGCGATGGCCATTGCGGGATGGCTTCAGCACGAAGCCGGCGTCAGGAAAGGCGACCGGGTGTTGCTGTATATGCAGAACTGCCCGCAGTTCATCGTCGCCTACTACGCCATCCTGCGTGCCGGAGCGGTTGTCGTGCCGGTCAACCCAATGAACAAGGCCGACGAATTCCGTCATTACGCTACGGATAGCGCGGCCCGGGTGGTCGTGTGCGCCGCGGACGCCTTCGATACAGGGATTAGCGCGGACCTGCTGTCGGCTGGCCAAATTCAATGCGTGCTGATGACCCGCTATGCGGCGGACCTGCTTGCTGCCGATGCAGCCCCCGAGCCTTCGCTGCCGGCGTGGATGACGGCGCAGTACGAACAGCCTGCGTGGGCTGCCGGCAAGGTGTCGCTTTGGTCTGACGCGCTCGCAGCGGGCTGCGTCCCCGCACGAGATGACGCCGAAGCCGGCGACATGGCTGTCATGCCCTATACCTCTGGCACCACGGGCGCGCCCAAAGGGTGCATCCATACGCATCGATCCGTCATGCATAACGCGATCGGCAATGGCATCTGGTCGGCATGCGAGGCCGGATCGGTCGTCCTTTCGGTATTGCCATTGTTTCACGTGAGCGGCATGCAGCATGGCATGAACGCACCGATCTATTGCGGGGCTACTATCGTGATGCTGCCACGCTGGGATCGCGAGGCCGCGGGCCGGCTTATCTCGCAGCATGGCGTTACCCACTGGATGGGCAATCCAACCATGGTGATCGATCTCCTTGCAAGCGCGAATCTCGAGCAATTCAATCTCACAACCCTGCGCCACGTTGGGGGCGGAGGCGCGGCCATGCCGCAAGCGGTCGCAGAACGTCTGAAACAACAGTTCGGGCTCAGTTACCTGGAAGGATACGGGCTGTCGGAAACAATGGCCGCAACACACAACAATCCGAGCCATCGGCCCAAACAGCAATGTCTCGGTTTGCCGACCTTCAATACGGAAGCCCGCGTAATCGACCCGACGACGCTCAAGGTATTGCCGGTCGGCGAAGTCGGCGAGATCATCGTCAGCGGACCGCAGGTGTTCAAGGGCTATTGGGGAAAGCCCGACGCTACACGGGATGCCTTCATCGAACTGGAAGGACGAACCTACTTCCGGACCGGCGATCTGGGCACCGTGGATGGGGATGGGTACTACTTCATCACGGATCGCCTCAAGCGGATGATCAACGTGTCCGGCTTCAAGGTATGGCCCTCGGAAGTCGAGAACCTGTTATACAAGCACCCCGCTGTACAGGATGCCTGCATCATCGGCACCCATGACGCCTATCGCGGGGAGACAGTAAAAGCCCTGGTGGTGCTCAAATCCACCGCGAAGGACACGACGCCGGAAGAGATCATCGATTGGGCCAGGAAAAACATGGCAGCCTACAAGTATCCACGCGTGGTGGAATTCGTCGATGCGCTGCCCAGGTCCAGCACGGGCAAAGTGATGTGGCGACAGCTGCAGGAGCTGGAAAAAAGCCGTAGCGCGGCCAGTGGAAAGTCATAACGCAACGAGCAATGCGCAGCAAGTGCAGCAGGTGCGGCGCATCGTCGGGGTGCGCCGAGGCATTGGCGGAACCTATGCAACACGTCGGTAAACTGATTCGCAGTGCCAGCCTGAACGGCTACATCGAGCTGGTGGAGTCGCTCGGGCGCGATCCCCACGCCTTCCTGCGAGGGGTGGGGCTGTCGGCGCGGCTGCTCGAAAATCCCGAGACGCCAATCCCCAGCCACGCCGTGCGCGAATTGCTCGAAGTCACCGCGCGCGCCACCGGCGTGGAAGACCTTGCCCTGCGCCTGGCGGCGCGGCGCACCTTCTCCAACCTGGGGCCCATCAGCCTGGTGCTGAAGGAAGAGCCGACCCCGCGGCAGGCGCTCGACACCTTGTGCCGCTACCTGAAACTGCTTAGCGCTACGCTGATCACGCGTATCGAGGACGCCGGCCAGTCCGTCATCATTCGTGAAGAGCTTCTGCCCAGCCCCGGACTGGCCACGCGGCAGGCGATGGAACTGGCGGTCGGCGTGAAATTCCGCATTCTGCGCGAGCTGATCGGTCCCAAGTGGCGGCCGCTGGAGGTTTGCTTCACGCATCGCCCGCCGGTCGATGCGTCGGCGCACCGCGCCTTCTTCGGGCGCAGCCCGATGTTCAATCAGCCATTCAACGGCCTGGTCTGCGCGGCGGCCGATCTGCAGATGCCGCGCACGCCCGACAATCCGGGCGCCGCGCGCTTCGCGCGGGACTACCTGGAGGCGGCGCTGCGGCACCGCGATGAAGGCGTCCGCGAATCGTGCCGGGAGCTGATCCTGGCCTTGCTCCCGGGAGGACGCTGCACTACCCAGCAGGTGGCGCATCTTCTGCGCGTCGATCGCCGCACGCTGCACCGCTACCTCAGCGCGGAAGGGCTGACATTCTCAGTCCTRCTCAAGCAGGTGCGCTCGGAACTGGTGATGCGCCACCTGCAAGAGAGCGACCTGCCGATCGGCGAGGTCGCCGGGCTGCTGGGCTTTTCCGCGCAGAGCAGTTTCAGTCACTGGTTCCACGCCGCCTTTGGCTGCAGCGTCTCGGACTGGCGCAAGCGGGTGGCTGCCGGGGCGTGACCACCGCAGGCGCCGCTTATGCTGGAACGGGTACGGCAAAAAAATGYCAGCGCCTTTCCGCATGCGGCTTCTCGCCAATTTCCTGTCCGATAGCGGGGAGAACGGGAAAAAAGCACCCATGATCCGGCAAGACGCTCACGCCACGCCGCATCACAAACCAACTTAGCCCCGCACTCGATATTCAGTCTCCGCATATAATTATGCGTTCACTGAATTGGCCCTTCCCGAGCCGCCCATGTGGCCTCTGCTGCTACCGGCAGCACCTCCGTCGCGCAGCACTGGGTACGCGTTCAATCAGCTGAATTCAATCTTGTGGCCATGTTCCACGCTGTAAGCGGACAAAGAGTGTGACTTGTTTGCCGTTGGGCGCAACGCTGGCTACTCATGCTTACGTGCCGGCTGCCTTTCGATGTCTGTTTCCGCTTCGCCTTCTTCCTCCGTTGCCACTCCTGTCCCTACCCCTACCCTGAGCCACCAGGCCATCATGCGCGTGATCGGCGGGATCGTCCTGTGCATCCTGCTGGCGGCACTGGACCAGACCGTGGTGATCCCGGCCGTGCCGGCGATTGCCAACGACCTGAACGGCTTTGGCCACCTGTCGTGGATCGTGACGGCCTACCTGATCACTTCCACGGTTTCCACGCCGCTGTACGGCAAGTTGTCCGACACGTACGGCCGGCGGCGGCTGCTGATGCTGGCGATCGCGCTGTTCATCCTGGCTTCGGTGGCGTGCGCGATGGCGGCCTCGCTGGAGCAGTTGATCCTGTTCCGCGCGCTGCAGGGCATTGGCGGCGGGGGCCTGATGTCGCTGGCGCAGGCGGCCATTGCCGATGTGGTGGCGCCGCGCCAGCGCGGGCGTTACCAGGGCTACCTGGCTACGGTGTGGGCGGTGGCTTCCATCGCCGGTCCGCTGGTCGGCGGCTGGACTTCGGATCATCTCTCGTGGCGCTGGCTGTTCTGGATCAATGTGCCGCTGGGACTGCTGGCGATGTTCATGTGCCATCGCGGCCTGAGCCAGTTGCAGGCGCGCGGCGGCGCCGCGCGGGTGGACTGGGGCGGCGCGTTGCTGCTGACCGTTTCCATCGTGGCCTTCCTGCTGGCGATGAGCTGGGGCGGCGATGTCTATGCCTGGCTGTCGCCGGAGATCGCCGGCCTGGCCCTGCTGGCAGTGGCGGCAACGGCCGCGCTGGTCTGGCAGGAGCGCCGCGCGGCGGATCCGATGTTGCCGCCGCGGCTGTTCCGCAACCGCGCCTATGTGCTGGGCGTGGCGGCGTCCGCGATGGCGGCGCTGAATATCTTCCTGTGCATCTTCGCCTTGCCGCTGCATTTCCAGCTGGTGCGCGGCGCCGATGCTTCGGAATCCGGCCTGCTGGTGGTGCCGTTCCTGCTGTCCACGGTGGCGGGCAACTTTATCGTGGCCGGGCTGGCGCCGCGCCTGGGGCGGATGCGCGGCATCCTCACCGGCGGTTTCATCGCGGCGGCGCTTGGCCTGCTGGCGCTGGTGGCGGTATCGCCCGGCACGCCGCTGGTGCTGGTGCTGCTGGCGATGACGGTGGCCGGCGTGGGGCTGGGCATGGCGATGGTGGGCACCCTGATGACGGTGCAGAACGTGCTGGAGCGCCGCGATACCGGCGCCGGCACCGGCGCGCTGCTGGTGCTGCGTTCGCTCGGCAGCGCCTTTGGCGGTGCGCTGGCCGGCACCTTGCTGACGCTGGAGTTCCGCAATGCGCTGCAGGCTTCCGGCGTGAGCCAGGTCCTGGACCTGGGCGCGCTGCGCCACGGCAGCGAGGCGCTGGCCCATCTTTCGCCCGCGGTGCGGGACGTGCTGACGGGCGGCGTGGAGTCGGGCTTCCAGCTGATCTTCGCCGTGGGCGCCGTCGCCGCCCTGCTGGCGCTGGCGATCGTGCGCCGCATGCCGGACGTGGAACTGCGCAGCAGCGTGACCGAGCACGCGGCCACGCTGGCGATGGAGTAAGCGGGCGGGAGGCGGCACGGGCCGCGTCCGGCACAACGCCCGCATCCAACCGGCGGCCAACGGCGTAGACTACGGACAGACCACTTCTGGAGTCCCGTTCATGCGCCGTCTTCCCGTTCAACGCTCACGCGCCTTGCAACGTACCGCCTTGACTGGCGCGTTGATCCTGGCCGGCGCCGCAGCTGTCGTCGCCACGCCGCGTCTCGCGCGGGCCGCGGATGCCCCGGCCGCCGGCGCGGCGAAACCGGCCGGCGCCTGCCCGGCATCGCTGAACTTCAAGTTCCCCCGCTTGCAGGACGAGGCACCGCAGGACCTCTGCCAGTACGCCGGCAAGGTCGTGGTGGTGGTCAACACCGCCAGCTACTGCGGCTTCACCCCGCAGTACGAAGGGCTGGAGGCGCTGTACGCCAAGTACCGCGAACGCGGGCTGGTGGTGCTGGGTTTCCCCTCGAACGATTTCTCGCAGGAGCCCGGGTCTTCCAAAGAGATCGCGGACTTTTGCTACAACACCTACGGCGTGAAATTCCCGATGCTCGGCAAGTCGCATGTGCGCGGCAGCGATGCCAACCCCATGTACGCGCTGCTGGCCAGGCAGTCAGGCACCACGCCGAAGTGGAATTTCTACAAGTATGTGATCGACCGCAATGGCCAGGTGGTGGGCAGCTATAACAGCATGACCAAGCCGGACGACCGGCAGTTCGTCGGCAAGATCGAGCAACTGCTGGACGGCGCGCGCTAGGCAATCGGCGCCGTTCCAGAGCGGTGCCCGCAGGCGCGGGTACGGGAACGGCGCGCCTCTCCGCCCTCCGGCGTGACCGGACCCGCTGCATCGGGGACCGATTCGACCACTAATTGACCGGCGTCAAGCCGCGCAAGCGCCGCCATCGCTACTTTCGCCGCTTTGGGGAGAGACAGACGATGGCCATCACGCTATACGACGCCGGCGGGCATACGTGCCTGCTGTTTTCCGACCTGGTCGAGGAAGAGCACGGCGAGGTGGTGCAGACCAACCAGTTCCTGATCGTCGATCACGGCCACGGCGCGCTGATCGATCCCGGCGGGCACATGACCTACGGCGAGTTGTACCTTGCCATCAGCCGCTACTTTCCGCCCAAGCAGCTCGACTACGTGCTGGCCTCGCATGCCGATCCGGATATCGTCGCCTCGCTCGGGCGCTGGCTTACCGCCTCCGGCAGCCGCATCCTGATCTCGCGCGTGTGGGCGCGCTTCCTGCCGCATTTCTGCCAGGCCGGCAAGACGGAAGGGCGCATCGTCACCATCCCCGACGCCGGCATGCCGGTGCCGCTGGGCAACTGCACGCTGCTGGCGGTGCCGGCGCATTTCCTGCACTCGGAAGGCAACTTCCAGTTCTACGATCCGGTCAGCAAGATCCTGTTCTCCGGCGACCTTGGCGCGGCCATGACCAGCGCGCGGGAGGCGGGCACGGTGGTGGAGGATTTTGCCGCCCACACGCACGCCATGCTGCCGTTCCACCAGCGCTATATGAGCGGCAACCGCGCCTGCCGGCTGTGGGCCAATATGGCGCGCGAACTGGATATCGAGTGGATCGTGCCGCAGCACGGTCCGTCATTTCGCGGCAAGGCCATGGTGGCGCAGTTCATCGACTGGGTGTCGACGCTCGAGTGCGGGCTGGACCTGCTGAGCCAGGACAATTACAGGCTGCCGCCCTTCGCCGCCGCGGCAGCCTGATCCGCGCCATCAGTCGCGCGCCAGCCCTTCGGCCACCAGCGCCTCATGCACCTTGGGGCGCGCCGCCACGCGCGACAGGTAGGACTGCAGCGCGGGATAGGGGTTGAGCGGCATGTGGAGGATATTGGCCCAGTTGACGATGGCGAAGCAGTAGGCGTCGGCCACGGTGAACTGCCTGCCGGCCAGGAAATCGCGGGTGGCCAGGTGCTTGTCGAGTTCGGCGAAGCGCGTGGCCACCTTGGCCATGCATGCCTCGCGCGTGCTCTCGGCGGTTTCCTTGTGCCACAGCCACGGGCTGAAGACCTTGTGCAGCTCGGTGGAGACCAGCGTCAGCCAGCCCACCGCTTCCAGGCGCTCCCTGGTGCCGGCGGCCGGCAGCAGCGCCCTGGCCGGAGCGAGGTCCGCCACGTATTGCAGCAGCGATGCCGCCTCGGTATGGCGCGAGCCGTCGTCCAGCTGCAGCAGCGGCACATAACCGCGCGGGCTGACCGCGTAGAAATCATCGCTGCCGTGCTCCGGCTCGGCCAGCTTGTGCGTGGCCAGGTCGACCTTGGCGAGGGTGAACGGCAGGCCGGCTTCGCGCAGCGCGATATGGACGGCCAGCGAGCAGGCGCCAGGGGTGTAGTAGAGCTTCATCGGGTTGTCCTTGGAGGTGGAATGGTTCGGCGTTTCGGGTTTCGCCGCCACGGCTTGTGGTGGCTGTGCAGGCAGTCTAGGATTGCAGTGATGCAATCACAATGCGTATGAGCGCAAGTCATGACTGCAAATTTGCAATGAACATGCCATATCAACTCTCCTCTCCCGACCTGGACATCGTGCTTGCGCTGGTACGCGGCGCCACGCTGGCCGAAGCCGGGCGCCGGCTCGGGCTTGATGCCTCCACGGTGTTCCGCGCGCTGCRGCGCATCGAGAAAGGCCTGGGCCGGCGCCTGTTCGAGCGCAGCCGCTCGGGCTACCTGGCAACGGAACTGGCGCAGCAGTTCGCCCAGCATGCCGAGCGCATCGAGGCCGAGCTGGAAGCGGCGCGCGCGCATGCCTCGGTAACGGCGGGCACGGTATCGGGCCTGGTGCGTATCACCACCACCGATACCGTGCTGCACGGCATGGTGCTGCCGGCGCTGGCGCCGCTCGGCCGCCGCCATCCGGGGCTGAGCTTCGAGCTGATCGCCACCAACGAGCTGGTCAGCCTGACCAGGCGCGATGCCGACATCGCCGTGCGCGCCACGCGGCGGCCGCCCGATCACCTGATCGGCAAATGCCTCGGCCGCTTGCGCGTGGCGGTGTTCGTATCGCGCGAACTGGCCGAGTCGGCTGGCGTGCCGGTCCCGGAGCCGGGCGCGCCGTTCGACGCGGCCGCGCTATCCGCCCTGCCCTGGATCGCGCCCGATGAGGCCATGCCCGATCACCCTTCGGTGCGCTGGCGGCGCAAGCACCTGCCGCGGGTGACGCCACAGTACCGCGTCAACAGCATTGCCGGCGTGGTGGAAGCGGTGGAGGCCGGACTTGGTGCCGGCGTCGTCTCGCTGATGATGGGCCGGCGCAGCGGCAAATTGGTGGCGCTCAGCGGCCCGCTGGACGAGTGCGAGACGGACCTTTGGCTGCTGACGCATCCCGAGTCGCGGCATCTGCGACGCATCGCCACCGTGGTCGGCCATCTTGCGGAGCATGTCAGGCTCGACGATTGAGACGGGCCACGCTCCCTGCGGCTTACGCCGATGCCAGCGCGGCGGGAATGGCGCTCGCGAGAAAATCGTAGACCGCGCGGATGCGCGCGCTGCCGCGGATCTCCCGGTGCACGGTGAGCCAGACCGGCAACGGCGGGATCGTCAGCTCCGGCAGCACGATCCGCACGCGCGGATCCCCGGCGGCGATATAACGCGCGGCAAAACCCACGCCCAGTCCGGCGCGGATCGATTGCCACAGCACGATATCGTCGTCGCTGCGCACGCCGAACGCCTCGCGCGAGACCTCGACGCCCATGGCGCGGAAGCCGCGCAGGATGGTGTCCTCGCGGTCATAGCCCACCAGTTCGTGGCGCAGCAGGTCCTGCGGCGTGCGCGGCACGCCCTTGCGGCGCAGGTAGTCGTCGTGGGCGCAGGCGCACAGCGGCACGCTTGCCACCTTGCGCGCGATCAGCGAGGCCTGGCTGGGCCGCACCATGCGGATGGCGATATCCGCCTCGCGCCGCAGCAGGTTGCTGACTTCGTTGGACGACACCACCTCGATGGCGAGCTGCGGCTCGCGCAGGCGCAGGTCCGCCAGCAGCGGTGGCAGCAGGAAGCTCGCCACCGCGCGGCTGGCCGACACGCGCACGCTGCCCGCGATGCCCGCCTGGCCGCGCGCCAGCGTGCGCGCCACCGCATCGGCGCCCTGCTGCATGGTGCGCGCATGCCCGGCGATGGCGCGCGCGGCGTCGGTGGGCTGCAGGCCGTGCCCGGTGCGCTCGAACAGCGGCACGCCGAGTTGCGCCTCCAGTTGCGCCACATGCCGCCCCAGCGTGGGCTGGCTGCTGGAAAGCCGCCGCGCCGCGCCCAGCAGGCTGCCGTTTTCCATCACCGCCAGGAAGGAGCGCATCAGCGCCCAGTCGAATTCTTCGGCCATGTCCTCTCTCTTTCCCTGCCGCTCTCGGTATTCAAAAATGAATTCGTGAGTTACCAGATCATGCAATTGTGAGGCAGCGGGGAATTGCCCACAATGGTCTTCATCGGGCCTGCCTGTCAGCCACGCCATCCCGGCGGGCTGCGCGGGACGGGCGGCAGAGCAAGGAGAACATCGTGAGCGAAACCGTATTGATCCTCGGTGCCAACGGCCGGCTCGGCCGCACCCTGGAGGATGCCTTTGCCGCCGCCGGCTGGAGCGTGCTGGCGCAGGCGCGCCGCCCGCTGGCCGGCGCCGTGCCGCAAGGCGTGCGCAGCCTCGCCATCGACGTGGCCGACACCGCGCAGTTGAGCGCCGCCGCGCGCGGCGCCAGCGTGGTGGTGAACGCGCTGAACCCCGTCTACACGGAATGGGAGCACCATGCCGAAGCGCTCGCGCGCAGCGCAATGGATGTGGCGCAGGCACTGGGCGCTCTGCTGCTTTTCCCTGGCAACGTCTACAACTACGGCGAATCCATGCCACCGCTGCTGCGCCCCGGCACCGCCGAGCGTCCCGGCACGCGCAAGGGCCAGATCCGTTGCCTGATCGAAGCGGCCATGCGCAAGCGCGCCCCGGCGCTGCGCAGCGTGGTCATCCGTGCCGGAGATTTCTTTGGCGGGCCGGGGCGCGGCTCATGGATGGACCTGGCGATCGCCAAATCGCTCGATCAAGGCAAGGTCGTCTACCCAGGTCCGCGCGACCGCGCGCACGCCTGGGCCTACCTGCCCGACCTGGCGCAGGCATTCGTTGCCGTGGCGCAGCGCCAGGCGGACCTGCGCGGCCATGCCGTACTGCATTTCGCGGGGCATACGCTGACGGGCGAGCAACTGGTGAGCGCGCTGGCGGAAGCCAGCGGCATGCAGCAAGCGCCGCGCGTGGGCGGCATGCCCTGGTGGCTGATCCGCGCCGGCGGCGCGGTAGTGCCGATGTGGCGCGAACTCGCCGAGATGGCCTACTTGTGGAAGGTGCCGCACGCGCTCGACGGCACCGCGCTGCAAGCGCTGGTGGGCGAATTGCCGCGCACGCCGCTCAGGCAGGCGCTGCGCGAGAGCCTTGGCGAACTGGGTTTGCGGGTGGCGGCCTGAGGGCGGTAAGTGTTATTGCGCCATGGCCTCGGCGCGCGTAATGACGCTGCCGAAATGATGCCGCCACAGCTTTACGCCCAGCGCGCCGGAAGGATCGAGAGATGAACCTACGGTGAGATCGGAAAGCAGCGTGGGCTGCAGCCCGGCATCGAACAGCGCGAATCCCGCCGCCAGCACGCATGTCTCCGTCTGTATGCCGGCGACAAGCACCCGCTCGGGCGCCAGCTCACGCAGATATGCGATCGCATCGCCGGACGGAAGATAGCCATGTTTCACAAACACGCGATCCGCCGGAATCAGGGGCGCATCGCCGGTGCCCGGCGCCCAGCCAAGCTGGCGCATGAATGGCGTGCGCGCTTCGTCATGGTGCTCCACGGTCGCCACCGAGGGCATCCGGCCCACCAGTGGCAGCAGGCCATCGATCAGCCATTGCGGCGGCGAGAAGGTGGGCTGGACATCGACGATCAACAGGGCTTGTCGCAAGGTACTCTCTCCGGCGGTCGCATCGGAATGCTTGGCCGACGAATTATAAGAGATGACCGAGACAGCCCCGTCCAGCGTCACAGTTAATCCAGCATCGCCGCCAGCGTCGGCGGCAACCCGTGATTCGGCTTGCGCGGAGGCCGCGCGAAGCTGCCCTCGGCGGCACCGACAGGCGCCAGCGCGATCAGGCTCTCGCAATGGCGGATCGCGCTCGACACGCCATCCACCACCGGCACCGGAATCCGGTCCTTGAGCGTGCGCGCCAGTCCGGCCAGCGGCGCCCCTGCCACGATGATCACATCAGCGCCATCCTCCCGCACCGCCTTCAGGCTCAGTTCCTCCAGCCGCGCCGCATGATCCTCCTGCACGCTGCCGATATCGCGCAATGGCTGTTGCAACGCACGCTGGCCAGCCGCGAAGTCAGCCCATTCGCCGCGACGCACTCGCGATACCAAGCCTCGATCCGATGCGAGATCGCGATAATGGAAAAACGCCGCCCGAGCAGGCAAGCGCTAGCCAGCGCCGCCTCCGTCATGCCCACCACCGGCACATTGAACAATTCCTTCAGCCCCGCCAGCCCCGGATCGCCAAACGCAGCCACCACCAGGCCATCGAACTGCCCCTGATGCTCCGCCGCCACGCAAGCCGTAGCGTAGCCCCCCACCAGCGCCTCGAAACGCGTCTCGATATAAGCCACGCCAAACTGCGCCGTCGCCATCGTCAGCGAAGTACCAGGCGAAGCCGTACGCGCAGCTTCCGCGCGAATCAGCTCGGTAACGCTCTCGGAAATATTAGGATTAACAACAAGAATACGCATGATCAAATCCGGAAAAATGCACCGCCTGTAAGGCCCCCAGGGGCCACCTATCACGCGATGCGAAGCGAGCCGTCAAGGTGTACCAGGCCGTATGGGGCGCCTCGTCGTCAGGCAAAAAGAGCGGAAAAGAGGGGGCCATGTTTGAGTATCGCCTTAAGGCGATGCGAGTTTGGCC
>NZ_JBFTLX010000159.1:0-15750 GCF_056396665.1 Cupriavidus sp. 05T313
GTCGTTGACGATCTTGAAGCGGTCCAGGTCGATAAAGCACAGCGCGTGATGGCGTTGCTGCATGCGCGCGGCCTCGCAGGCCTCGCGCAGCCGCTTCTCGAACCAGATTCGGTTGGGCAGGCCGGTCAGCGCATCGTGCGAGGCCGAATGGGCCAGCTCGCGCTGCAGCGCGCGGGCGCTGGTGATGTCCTGGAACACCAGCACCGCGCCGATGACCTCGCCGGACGCGGTGCGCACGGGCGCGGCCGAGTCCTGCACGTCGTGGCGGTCGCCGGTCAGGCTTTGCAGCACCGCGCCGTCCTGCAGGTAGACCGGGCGCAAGGTCTGCAGGCACTGCGCCACCGGGCTCGGGATCGGCAGGTTGCTGTGCTCGTCGACGATGCGGAAGATGGATTCGAGCGGCTGGCCGGCGGCGGACTGCATGGTCCAGCCGGTAAGCTGCTCGGCGATGGGGTTCATGAACGTCACGCCCATGGCGGCGTCGGTGCAGATCACCGCGTCGCCGATCGAGCGCAGCGTGATATGCAGGCGCTCCTTCTCCTCGAACAGCGCGTCGGTGAGCCGGTGCTGTTCGGTGATGTCCCAGTTGGTGCCGATCATGGTCAGCGCGGTGCCGTCGTCCTCGCGCAATACCATCGCCATGGCGCGGATATGCCGCACCTCGCCGTCGGGGAGCAGGATGCGGTATTCGGTATCGAAGGAGCGCACGCCACGCACGGCGTCGCGCATTTCGCTGCGCGCCTGCTCGACGTCCTCCGGATGCACCATGGCGATCCAGCGCTTGATGTCCGGCGTGCCGCGCGCGGGATCGACGCAGTGCAACGCGTGCATGCGCGCATCCCACTCGATGGCGCCGCTGGCGATGTCCCACTCCCAGATCCCCACGCCACCCGCTTCCACGGCCAGCTGGGTCCGGCGCGACAGCGCCTCGAGCTTTTCCTGCGCGGTCTTGCGTTCGTCGATGTCCTCCACCTGCGAGATGAAATGCAGCGGCTTGCCGCTGACCTCGTCATGCACCAGGGATACCGCCAGCAAGGTCCAGCGGTAGCTGCCGTCCTTGTGGCGGAAGCGCTTTTCTATCCGGTAGGACTCGATTTCGCCGGCCAGCAGCCGTTCGACCTGGTGCATGTCGGGGGCGAGATCGTCCGGGTGGGTGATCATCGGGAAGGGCAGTTCGGCGAGTTCGCCGGCCTCGTAGCCGAACAGGTCGCAGATGGCGCGGTTGACCTGCAGCCAGCGGCCGTCCAGCCCTACCAGCGCCATGCCGATGGCCGAGTGCTCCATGGCCTGGCGAAAGCGCCGTTCGCTGCCGCGCAGCTCGCTGCGGTCGCGCCGGTTCTGCTCCAGCAAGAAGGCGATGCAGACCGGGAACACCATGATCAGCGCGGTCGACAGTTGCACCGACTGCAACAGGAAGGGCTCGTTCGGGCCCTGCCCCAGCGAGGCCGTCACCAGCCCCAGCGCCACCGTGGCGCAGATTGCCAGCAGCGTGAGCAGGGCGGTAGCGAAGGGATTGGTCATCAGCGCCGCCAGCACCAGCGGCAGCGCCATTACCACGAAGGGCTCGTTGCTCTTGTATAGCGCCACGGCGCCGACGGCCAGGCACAGCGCCAGCAGCGCGGCGAAGCGGGGCAACCGCGCGCGGCGGAAGGTATCGCCGACGCGCTCGCGCGTGACCGACACCATCAGCGGCAGCAGCATCACGATGCCCATCGAGTCCGCCGTCCACCAGGTCCACCACACCGAAGCAAAGCCGCTGTGGTGGGCGGTGCTTATGGTGGCGGCGCCGATCGTGGCGCCTACCGCCGGCCCCAGCGTGCCGGCGGCGCCGAGGGTCAGCCCGAAGCGCGCCAGCGGACCTGGCCGGGATAGCGTGGCGCCGCTGGTCATGGCGCGCACCAGCCAGGCCGAGAAGGCGATTTCGGCCACGTTGCCCAGCGCCAGCGCCACCGCAACGGCGGGGAAGTCGCCCATGGCCGCATTGGCCAGCACGCCGGCCACCAGCATGCCGGCCAGCAGCCAGGGCGCATCGCCGTGCCGCTGATGCAGCAGGATGCCGAGGCCGAACGCATTGGCCAGCCAGAGCATGGCCACATTGCCCGGATAACGAGACACGGCAAGGCCGGCCAGGGCCAGCAGGAAGAAGCCGAGGGCGGCCAGCAACACACGCTGCCAGCGCGGGCAGTGAATGGGCAAGGGGCGGACTTCCAAATCTGGCGTCATGTCGCGTCAGCCTGCAGCTGCGTTTTGAAAAGGGGAGCGATGGCGGGGTGTTGCGGCAAGTTGCACGCGCGGCCCAGCCTAATCGACCAATATAGCGGCGATATGCCGGGAGCACGAGGCGATAAGCCCAGGTGTGTTCCCGCTGTTCGCACTAGCGCGCCGCGCGGTTTTGCGGTATGCAAGCCGGCGCAGTGGCTCCCGAACGGCGCCGGCGGCCAGGCTGGCGCCGTGATGCACGGCGCGTATCGTCCAGGTCCCGCGGCCATTTCGGTTAATGCCCCCCCTGAGGAGGGGTATCGCGGAAGACTTCATCCACGATTACCTCGCGCGTAATCGCGCACGGCGCTGCGCGAGCCGATGATATGGACAGCTTCCTCACTCAACCCAAGGAGAACGCCATGTCCGAATCGGATCGCACCGCCGCTACTGCCACTTTCGCCGCCCCCGACCTTGCCGCGCTGGCCGACTGCTATCTCGCGGCCTGGAACGAAACCGATGCGGCGCGCCGGCGCGCGCTGATCGGCAGCACGTGGACCGAGTCCGCCAGCTACGCCGACCCGCTGATGCGCGGCGATGGCCACGCGGGCATCGACGCCATGATCGCCGCCGTGCAGCAGCGCTTTCCCGGCTTTCGCTTTACGCGCGTTACGCCTGTCGATGCGCACGGCGGCAACCTGCGTTTTACGTGGGAGCTGGCGCCGGCGGGGGCGGCCGCCGTGGTGGTAGGCACTGACTTTGCCACGGTGGCGGCCGATGGCCGGCTGCAGAGCATGACCGGCTTTATCGATCGCGCGCCGGAAGGCCTGGCGTGAGCGTGAGGCAGCCTGCGCTGTCTCTGTCTGTCACGCCCTCACGCGCCTGCCCTTGGGCGGCGCGTGGCGAAGCGGCCGGCGAGGCGCCTGCCTGTTGCCATCGCCGGCAACTCCACCCAGCGATGCAGCAGCATGGCAAGGCCGAGCGCCAGCGCCGCGTCGATGGCGAAACGCGTGAGCTGCAGGCCCACTTGTTCCGGCGCCAGCTCCGGCATCAGCCGCTTCACGGCTTCGATCACCGTGGGATGGGTCAGGTAGAGCGCGTACGATAGCTCGCCCAGCCATACCAGCGAGCGCGGCACGCGCAGCAGGCCTGCGTGCTCGGCCGCCACCGCGCCGAACAGCAGCGCGCCCGCGGGCAAGCCGCGTCCCGCCAGGCTGAACTCCGGCTCCACCAGCCACAGCGARAGGGCGAAGCTGCCCACACCGATTGCCAGCAAGGCGATGGCCACGCGGCGCGTGAATCGATGGCGCGCGCGCGCGTAGACCCATGCCAGCGCGCAGCCGAGCGCGAATTCCAGCACCAGCGGATTTGCGATCATGGCCACCCACGTCGAGGTGAACGGGTAGAGATGCGCCGGGTCGGGGTCCACCGCGCCGAAGCGCCACCAGGGCAACAACAGCGTGGTGCACCCCAGCACCGCGGCCACCACCAGCAGCGCCCGGCGCCGTGCCACCAGCAGGCCGAGCGCGAAGATCGCATAGAAGGCCATCTCGTAGTTGAGCGACCAGCCCACGTACAGCGCCGGATAGCCGAAATAAGGCGGGTCCTCGTGCGCGACCGGCAGGAAGGCCAGCGAACCGGCGAACACCGCCAGGCTCACCGGATTGAGCGTGAGCGCGTGCAGTGCCGACATGATCCAGTACGGCGGCGCAAGCCGGCAGGCGCGGCGGATGGCGAAAACCAGCGCCGGTTCGGGCTCGGTGCGCCCGAGCACCGCCACCCAGGCGATGATGAATCCGCTGATGACGAAGAACACATCCACGCCGACATGGCCGCGCTTGATCACATGTTGGGTGAGCCACGCCAGCAGCGGGAACTGTTCGCCGCCCAGGCGCAGGCCCGAGTGATAGACCAGCACGTAGGCCGCGGCCAGCCCGCGCAGCGCCTGGATGCTGTCGAGCGTGGCGGGCGCCGCATTCGCCACCGGGCGGCTGGCGCGGCTGGGTGCCGGGAGTGCTGCGGCCGGGGCGGGCTCAAGAGGGGGGCGCGATCCGGAAGGCAACATGGTGGTGGATGATTCGGGCACGAGTCCGGGCTTCCGTGTGGCTGGCTGCCGATAAGAAGCAGACTGCCAGCCTCGCAGCCAAGTTCGCTGCGTCCCTGGGGCCGGTGCCCCGTACTGCACGCGTACGCCCTTTTTGCACTATTCTCAGAAAGTTGCATGGCGCCCGCGCCGAGGCATGGGCGGACGCCGCTCACCGGCCGCCGGCGGCCCGGTGCGGCAGGAGTCAACCTCTGCACCATGCCGGGGCGGACCAGGGCAAACAGACCCAAGGAGCATCCCCCATGACCACGCTAGTTATCAACGGCAAGCCTGTGCAGGTAGACGTTGATCCTTCCACGCCCCTGCTGTGGGCGCTGCGCGACAACCTCGGCATGACCGGCACCAAGTTCGGTTGCGGCATGGCCGCGTGCGGCGCATGCACGGTGCACGTAAACGGCCAGGCCACGCGCAGTTGCGTGACACCCGTCTCGGCCGCGCAGGGCGGGCGCATCACTACCATCGAAGGCGTTTCCGGCGACAAGGTCGGCCGCGCGGTGCTCGATGCCTGGATCAAGCATGACGTGGCCCAGTGCGGCTACTGCCAGAACGGCCAGGTCATGAGCGCGATAGGGCTGCTGCGCACCAAGAAGCACCCGAGCGACGCCGACATCGACCAGGCGATGGCCGGCAACCTGTGCCGCTGCGGCACCTACCAGCGCATCCGCGCGGCCATCAAGGACGCGGCGCGCGCGCTGGCTTAAGGGGACAAGGGGACGACACCATGCGAATCAGACAACTCGAAGCGCTGGCCGGCGGCAACCCCCGGGGCACCGAGGCTGCCGGGGCCGCCGCCACGCTGGACCGCCGCGGCTTTCTCAAGCTGACCGGCTTTGCCGGCGGCGGGCTGGCGCTGGGCGTGCTGCCCGTGCCGGCCGCGCTGGCGCAGGAAGGCGGGGCGCCCAAGGCGCCGCCTTCTCCGCCACAGGCTTTCCTGCTGATCGCGCCGGACAATACGGTCACGGTAGCGGTCAACCGGCTCGAATTCGGCCAGGGCGTGCATACCGCGTTGCCGATGGCGCTGGCCGAGGAACTCGACGTGGACTGGCGCAATGTGCGCGCCACGCTGGCGCCCGCCGGCGACGCCTACAAGGATCCCGCTTTCGGCATGCAGATGACCGGCGGCTCCACCGCGCTCAATCACTCCTTCCAGCAATACCGGGAGCTGGGCGCGCGCGCCCGCGCCATGCTGGTATCCGCGGCGGCAAAGCAATGGGAGGTCGATCCGTCGAGCTGCCAGGTGGCGCTGGGCGTGGTCAGCTCCGGCAGCCATCGCGCCACCTTCGGCGAACTGGCAAAGGCGGCCATGGCGCTGCCGGTGCCGCAGCAGGTGACGCTCAAGGATCCGGCGCAGTTCAAGCTGATCGGCAAGCCCACGCGGCGCCTGGACGCGCGCGGCAAGCTGGATGCCAGCACCGCCTTCGGCATCGACGTGCGCCTCAAGGACATGGTCGTGGCCGTAGTGGCCCGTCCGCCGCGCTTTGGCGGCAAGGTGAAGTCTTTTAATGCCGACAAGGCGCGCGCGATCAAAGGCGTGGCCGATGTGATGCTGGTGCCCGTGGATCGCGGCGGCACCGGCGTGGCGGTAGTGGCGGACGGCTACTGGCCGGCCAAGCAGGGGCGCGATGCGCTGGAGCTCGTATGGGAGGACGCCGGCTCCCGCGCTTCCACCAAGGCGCTGTTCGCGCAATACAAGACGCTCGCCGCATCGCCCGGCACGGTCGCGCTGCGGGGCGATACCGGCGCCATGTCGGGCGCCGCGCGCACCATCGAGGCGGACTATGAATTCCCCTACCTGGCGCACGCGCCGATGGAGCCGCTGAACTGCACCATGCAGGCGGAGCTGACCGGCAAGACAGTGCAAAGCGTCAAGGTATGGGTGGGGTCGCAGTTCCAGACCGTGGACCAGGCCGCCATCGGGCGCGTGCTCGGGCTGCCACCGGCCAAGGTCACGCTCAATACCATGATGGCGGGTGGCGGCTTCGGCCGGCGCGCCGTGCCCACCTCCGATTATCTGGTAGAGGCCGCCAACGTCCTGCTGGCCTGGGTCAAGAACGGCCATGACGAGCCGCTCAAGGTGATGTGGAGCCGCGAGGACGATATCCGCGGCGGCTACTACCGGCCGCTGCATGTGCATCGCGCGCGCATCGGCATGGACGCGAAAGGGCAGGTGCTCGGCTGGCAACACACCGTCGTTGGCCAGTCGATCCTCGCGGGCACGCCGTTCGAGGCCTTCATGGTCAAGGGCGGGGTGGACGCGACCATGGTCGAGGGCATCGTCGAGAACGACTACGGCTTCCCGCTGCAGTTGTCGGTGCACCACCCGCAGGTGGACGTGCCGGTGCTGTGGTGGCGCTCGGTAGGTAACACGCATACCGCCTTCGTCAAGGAAACGCTGGTCGACGAAATCGCGGTGAACGCCAGGCAGGATCCGGTGGCGTACCGCCTTTCCCGGCTGGACGGGGCAAAGCACGCGCGCCATCGCGCGGCGCTGGAGCTGGCGGTGCAAAAATCCGGCTACGGCAAGCGCAAGCTGCCCAAGGGCCAGGCCTGGGGCGTGGCGGTGCACGAGTCGTTCAATACGGTGGTGGCCTATGTGGTGGAAGTGTCGCTGGTGAAGAACGAGCCGCGCGTGCATCGCGTGACCGCCGGGGTGCATGCCAACCGCGTGGTCAATCCCATGTCCGCCGAGGCGCAGGTGCAGGGCGCGTGCGTGTTCGGACTGGCGATGACGCGGCCGGGCTTTGCCATCGAGATCGAAAACGGCGCGGTGAAGAACAGCAATTTCCCCGACTATCCGCCGCCGCGCATCACCGATGCGCCGGTGGTGGATGTGTTCTTCGTGCCCTCCGGGGATCCGCCCACCGGGCTGGGCGAGCCGGGCGTGCCGGCGATTGCGCCGGCAGTGGCGAACGCGTTGTTTACGCTGACCGGCAAGCGCCAGCGGCAGCTGCCTTTTGTGCTGGGCTGAGCGGGCGCGGGCTCAGGGCGCGTGGCTGTCGCCGGCCGCGCGCCAGGCCTGCGTGAAGCGCAGCAAGTCGTCGGCGGACGCATCGGTGACGGCGGCGTAACGCATGCCGTCCGCGTCCCAGGTGGCGAGCTGGTAGCCGTTGCGTGCCGTCATCTCGGGCGGCGCGCGGTTGCCGCGAGCGCCGGTGTTTGTCCTGTCCGGTTTGTCGTCAGTCTGCAACGGCAGCACGAAGACATCGATGGGGTGCTGGTTGCGGCGGTAGACCAGCACGGCGACCGCCCTTCCGTGCACGTAGTCAAGCCGCCCCCCGACCAGCGGAAAGCCTTGCGCGGCCAGATCCCGCACGGTCGGCGCGTAGTCGATCCTGCCGTTGAACCAGGGCTTGACCGTGTGCCGGTCCGATGAGGCGACATCGATCGTGTGCCCCGAGAGCAGCGCGCGCACATGGCTGCTGACCGTCTCGCCTTGCACCGATTGCTCAGGCCCGTCGTTTAGTGCGTACCGGACCATGCTGACGCCCAGCGTCGCCACCGTGAGTGTCGCCATGGCGGCATTGGCGGCCGGGCTCCATTCGAAATAGCGCCGTATCCGTTGCCACCAGGCGCTGGCGTTGCCGGAGGATGCCGTGACGCCACCGCTGCCGGCAAAACGCTGCGCCGGCTCCGCGGGGCTGGTGGCCTGCGCCTGGGCCAGTGCGGCGCTCAGGCTCGCGCGTAGCGCCGGGCCGGCACGATGGTAGGGCGCATGCGCGCGCAAGGCGGTGCCCAGCTCGCGCAGTTGGGCTAGTTCGGCGGTACAGCCCGCGCATTGCGCCAGGTGCCGTTCCAGACGCAAGGCATCGCCCGCGCCGAGTTCGCCGTCGGCACAGGCGTGCAGCAGCAAGCGCGCGTCAGTGCAGTTCATGGCCTGTCTCCCCGGCAGGTTGCGGCGGCGTTCCGTGCATGCCGGTTGCCGTGGCTGTCCTGCCCGTTGCCGGCGCGGCGGACAGGGTGCTTGCCGCGCCGGTGTTGCCGCTGGCGGTTCGCGTCCCCTGCGCGCGCAGGGCGATCACCGTCACCGCCAGCAGCTTGCGCGCACGGGCCAGTCGCGACATCACGGTGCCCAGCGGGATATCCGCGATGGTGGCGATGTCGCGATAAGGCAGATCCTCCAGTTCGCGCAGCACCAGGACTTCGCGGAAGGCCAGCGGGAGTTGCTCCAGCGCGAGATGCAGCAGGCGGACATCCTCGGCGCGCAACAGCCACTGCTCCGGGCCGTCGCCGTGGCCGTCCTGCCAGCCGGGCAGGGGCGTGCCATCGTAATGCGCGTCGTCGTAGCCCGCGCCGTCGCCCTGGCCAGGCTGATGCCGCTTGCGCCAGGCGGTGAACCAGGTATTGCGCACGATTGCCAGCAACCATGCGCGCGGCTGGTCGCCCCGGAAACTGTCGAAAAAACAGAAGGCACGCAGGCAGGCTTCCTGTACCACGTCATCCGCCTCGGCGGGATTGCCCGACAGCCAGCGCGCCAGGTTGTAGGCGGCGTCGAGATGCGGAAGCACCAGATCGTTGAATCGGCGGCGCCGGTCGGCTGCGTTCACGTCACTCCTTCGGCCCGACGGCCGGGCGGGCACATCGGTGCCGCTCGTCCTGTGTGCCTGTTTGTCAGCGTATACCTGTGACGCCCCGAGTTTATTCCCGATCGCCGTGTCCCACCGCGGAAAAAAATAGCGCGGGCGGCGGGAATAAACACGGCTTCGCTTCGGTATGACAGACATCCCCCAAGCCACGGATGGAGCCAACATGAAGCGAGCATGGAAACGGCGCGATTTCCTCGGGCTTGCCGCCTGCGCCGGCGGTGCGGTATTTGCGTCGGCCTTGCCCGGATGGGCGGCCGGGCGCGATGAAGCCTTTTACTTTGTCCAGCTGTCGGACGCGCACTGGGGTTTCCAGGGGCCGCCCAACCCGGATGCGCGCGGCACCTTGCCCAAGGCGGTCGCGGCGGTCAACGCGCTGGCGGAGCCGCCGGATTTCCTGATGTTCACTGGCGATCTCACGCATACCACCGACGATCCCGCCGAGCGCCGCCGGCGCATGCGCGAGTTCCAGTCCATCATCGCCGCGCTCAAGGTACCGGTTGTGCACCTGATGCCGGGCGAGCACGAYGCCRGCCTSGACGMSGGSGCCGCCTAYCGCGAGYTGTTCGGKCCCACGCACTATRTGTTCGAYCACAAGGGSGTGCATTTCATCGTGCTGGACAACGTGTCGGATCCCGCCGGCCGGGTCGGCGCGGCGCAACTCGACTGGCTCGCCGCCGATCTTGCACGGCAGCCGCAGTCGGCCCGGATCGTGGTGTTCACCCATCGGCCTTTGTTCGACCTCTATCCGCAATGGGACTGGGCGACGCGCGATGGCGCGCAGGTGATCGAGCGGTTGATGCCGCATCCCAACGTGACGGTGTTCTATGGACACATCCACCAGGAGCATCACCATATGACCGGGCATATCGCGCATCACGCGGCGCGTTCGCTGATGTTCCCGCTGCCGGCGGCGGGGTCGCAGGCGCAGCGTTTGCCGCTGCCGTGGGATCCGGCGCAGCCTTATCGCGGGCTGGGGTGGCGAGAGGTGGAGGCGCGCCGCGCGTCGGGCGATCTCGGGATCGAGGAAAAGCCAGTCACGGGCTGAAGCGCGGTGGTCCGTCCATCGTGCCGGGGAAACAATCAGGAGTGGATCATGCCGGCAACACTGACACTACGGGAAGGAATCAGCCGCAGGCGGGCGCTGTGCTGCCTGCTTGCCCTGGCGGGCGGCGTGCCGCTATTGCATGGCGCGGCTGCCGAACCGCGGGTGATCAAGGTGCATGCGCGGAAGTTTGTCTTCACGCCGGACCGGATTGCGCTGCGCGCCGGTGAGCCGGTGGTGTTCGAGTTGACGGCGCAGGATGCGATGATGGGGTTTAGCGTGCCGGATTTCGGTATTCGTGCCGACTTGCCTCCCGGCAAGGTGGTACGGGTTCCGGCGATGGCGAAGACGGCCGGGACATTCGGGTTCCTGTGCGATATTTTCTGCGGGTCGGGGCACGAGACGATGAATGGGGTGATTGAAGTGACGTAGGGGGGCGCGACTCAGCGTCAAAGGCATAAAGTCAAATCTCGCCGATTTGTGCAGTGCGGTAGTTCGTCCCATGAGCGCAGTGACGACCGTTGCGCGACCACGCGCCGGATCGCTTGTGCGCATCCCTCAGCCGCGGCTTGTGCGAGCGGGCGCGGCCTGCACGCGCGTGTCGCGGCCTGTTGTAATCTTGTGTCATTGTGCGCCGGCATGCCCTGGCTGGTTGCTTTTGCCGCGCCTGCCGCGTAGAAAGTAGATGTCAGGCGGTCGCGGCGGGCGAGCTGCAGCAATCCCGACGGCCGGCGACGCACAATAACGATATCTGGACGACGAGCGGGAAGACGTGGCCATGGAGACCGATCAAGAAAGCACACTGACCTACGCGCTGCTGGCGGTGCCGGCGCGCGCCGCCATCTGCCGCGCGCTGCTGGATGCGGGTGACGCTGGCATGCCGGCCTCCGAACTGGCCGTCGTGGCCGGGCTGAGCCTGCCGCGCGCCAGCCATCACTTCCAGGAGCTGACGCAGGCCGACGTGCTGGCGCTCATCATCCGGGACCGGCAGGTGATCTATGCACTCAAGGCACGGCGCGCGGTGAGCCTGGCGCTGGAGTATCTCGACAGTAGCGGACTCTAGTCGCTCCCGGCCCACACCAGTTGTTCAGCCGGCGCCGGTCAAGCTGTCCGGCGCAGGATGCGTGCCGAATTCGCGCGCCGTCTCGCGGGCAAGCGCGTGCGGCGCGCTTTGGTTTTTTGTCTCGTTGTTTATGTTGTTCCGTATTGAAATCAGGTATCTATGTCCGCACTGGAAAGTCTGTTTGTCGCCCTCGAAGAGCGGGGCTGGGCTGTTTCCGACGACCTTATCGACAGCACGCTGGCCGCGCGGCTGCATGACGAGAGCCGCGCTGCGTGGGAGGCCGGCCTGTTCCACCCGGCCCGGATCGGGCGAGGCGAAGAGACGGCACGCGACGCCGGCATTCGCGGCGATTCGATCCTGTGGCTCGACGATRCGCCTGCCGGCACGGCCAGGCAGGATTTCCAGGCGTGGGCGGCGGCCTTTCGCGCGGATTTGAACGCCAGGTACTTCCTGGGTTTGAAGCGCGAGGAATTTCACTTCTCTCACTATCCCGTGGGCACGGCCTACAAGAAGCACATCGACCAGCATCGTGCGACCCTCCACCGGAAGATTTCGCTGGTGCTGTATCTCAATCCGCATTGGGACGAGCACGACGGCGGCGAACTCGCTCTCTACGCCCGGGACGGCGATGCCGCCGCACTGCACCGCGTGCTGCCGAAGCGCGCGCGGCTGGTGGTGTTTCGCAGCGACCTGGTCCCGCATGAGGTGCTGCCCTGCCACAAGACCCGCTGGGCGCTGACCGGCTGGTTTCGCACCGATCCCGCGTAGAACGCGCTTTATGTTCCAGGGGCTGCCGTCCCGCCAGCAAGTGTCCAATCCGAGCCCATGCACATGAGCCCACACCCGCAGTCGCACGAAGGCCATGCCGCCGCCAGCGGGCAGTTTTCCGCCGGGCTGGAAGCCCTGCTCAGATCGCATGCCATGCGCCGCCAGTTGGCGAAGGGCGAGGTGCTGTTCACCTACGGCTCCAACCCGGATGCGCTCTTCTGCGTCGAGCGCGGCGCTATCAAGGTCAGCAGCACGGCGCAAAACGGGCGCGAGGCTGTCCTCAGCCTGCTCGAAGCGGGGCAGTGGTTTGGCGAGGTCTCGCTGTTTATCGATGCGCATCGCGTGTACGACACCCGCGCCGCCGAGGCGAGCGAAGTGCTGGTGATTCCCGCGGCCACCTTCCATGCGCTGATTGCACGGGAACCGCGCTTGCTGATGGAATTCACGCAACTGATCTGCCGGCGCTACCGTAGCGCGCTGGAATGGATCGATGAGGTGATCCTGATGCCGTTCCCGGTGCGCCYGGCGCGGCGCCTGCTTGCCGTCGAGCACGCGCACGCGCTGTCGGCGCAAGGCATGCAAACGCAGGGCGGGCGCCCCGCGCTGAAGCTGTCCCAGGAGGAGCTGAGCCACATGCTCGGCGTGTCTCGCCAGAGCGTCAACCGGCAACTCAAGGACTGGGAGAAGCAGGGGGTGCTGCGCCTGGAATACGGACGCCTGATCCTGTGCGACAAAGCAGCGCTGCAGGCCATCGGCAGCGAGGCCGCGCCGGCACCATAGGCGTGGGCGGCATGGGCGGCATGTGCGGTGCGCATCCGCAACCGGCATCGCGCATCGTCGCAACATTGAAATAACCGGCGGCTAAGATCCGGCGGGGCCAGCAGATACTTCTCCCTCACGGGGATGGCAGGTTTTTTGACGAAATCCGTGTCTGCCTGGCCCCGCCCTCCTTGCTGTTGCGCGCTATTTCGAAGATGGGAGTTGCGCGCCGGCCTATTGGCGATCGTCCGCGGTCCCGGGATTGTTGCGTTTTCTGACGGTTGTTTTATTGCACCGCAAAATGTGTCCCGTTGGCCTTTATATAACGCGATACGGTATCCAGCGCCTATAATTATTGTGCGTCGCAGCAGTTCGCATGCGACCCTCGGAAGCCAGGATGGAGCGCGGCACGAAGCCACTGGTTTTCCGTCCTCCCGGCTTGTTCATGCATGCGCGCATGGCCACTACACGCCATGGCAGTGCCGGCGGCCTGCGTGTGCCGGTTTCCATCGCCCATCGCCGCAATGTGACGCCCGCCGGTCTCCACAAGACCCGTTCCGCGGCCGTGGCCGACCATCCGGACCTTGGCCGTCCATCAGCAATTAGCGATCAACAATCAGCAAGAGGAGCGCAATGTTGCCGTGTGAGCGATGCGAGCGCCAGGCCGGCAGGCCAGGACACCTGCCGCCCCACCCGGACCTGGAGGCCGCGCGGACAGACGCGCCGGCGGTGGGTGGCGCGGCCTATGTCTATCGATGCCGCCAGTGCGGCCATACCATGGTGCTGCGCAGCCCCAGCCCGGAAGTGCCGGACTATTGGGCGCTGGGCGGCGACGAGGCGCCCAGCGCCTGAGCGCCTGTCGGCAGGGCCGCCGCTCACCCTGTTGTTGGCGCCGCGGCGCCGTGCCATCATCGCGCAGCCGCGGGCGATGTCCTTGCCGCGCCGCATTCAACTGCCTCTCAACTTCAAGGCCGGCAAATTCCGCAGATGGATTGGAGCGATATCAAAGTCTTCCTGGCGATTGCCCGCGCCGGCACCCTCGGCGGCGCCGCGCGCATGACCGGGCAGACCCAGCCGACCATGGGGCGCAGGCTCAAGGCGCTGGAGGAGGCCGTCGGGCACGCCTTGTTCCAGCGCACCAGCGAGGGTTTCGTGCTGACCGACGAGGGCGCTGCCGTGCTCGCCCACGCGGAGCGCATCGAGGAGGAGGCCATTGCCTTCGAGCGCCAGTTGTCGGGCCAGGCGCGGGAACTCGATGGCATGTTGCGGATTTCGTCGTCGGACTGGTTTGGCGTGCACATGCTGACGCCAGTGATCGCGGACTTTATCCGCGCCCATCCACGCGTCGCGGTGGAACTGGTGACCGATGCGCGCCTGCTCAGCCTGGCACGCCGCGAGGCCGACCTGGTGTTCCGCATCCGCGCGTTCGACGAACCCGATGTCGTGCAGCGCAAGCTGATGCAGATGGACTACGCGCTCTACTCGGCGCCCGGTGTGGCGCCGCCGCGCCCCGGCGATGGCGAGGGCCATGCCCTGCTGACCCTGGATACCGGCCTGGCCGACCTGCCCGACGTGGCCTGGATGCGCAAGCTCCTGCCCGGGGCCAGGGTGGCGTTCGGCAGCAACAGCCGCGAGGCGCAGGCAAAGATGTGCGCGGCCGGCGCCGGGCTGGCGGTATTGCCCTGCCTGCTGGCCGAGCGCGTCGGAGGCCTGCAGGCCATCGATATGGGCGAGCCGCCGCCGCGGCGCGATGTATGGGTCGGCTATCACCGCGACCTGCGCCGGCTCGGACGGCTGCGTGCCTTCCTCRATGCCACCATCGAGCGCCTCGGCGGTGGCTAGCGCGGCGCGCGCTCAGTCCTTCGCAATTTCCACCACCAGCTTGCCGCTGGCCGTACCGTTTTCGATGGCCTGGTGCGCTTCGATCGCGTTGCCGAGATGCAACTGGCGCGGGTCGAGCCGCATGGTGAGCTTGCCGGCTTCGGCCAGCCGGGTGGCTTCGCGCAGGATTTCGCCATGATGGGCGCGGCCCTTGCCGGTCAGCAAAGGCATCAGTGTGAACACGCCCGAATACGTGGCGGCGCGGAACGACAGCGGCGCCAGCGAGTGCGTGCCCCAGCCCAGGCAACTGACCACATGGCCGCCATAGGTGCGCGCGGCCCGGAAGGCACTGTCCAGCACCGCGCCGCCCACGGTGTCGTAGACCACGTCGAAGCCTTCGCCTGCCGTATGTTCACCGACATACTGTTCGACCGATGCCGTCGCGAAGTCGATCGCGGTGGCGCCATAGCTTTCGATGATCTCCCGATGGCGGGCCGATCCGGTGGCATAGACCTGCGCGCCGAGCGCGCGTGCGATCTGTACCGCGATGTGCCCGACGCCGCCCGCACCGCCATGCACCAGCACCTTCTGCCCGGCCTGCACCCGCGCCCGGTCGACCAGGCCTTCCCACGCGGTGATGAACACCAGCGGCAACGCGGCGGCTTCGCGCATCGATAAATTGACGGGCTTGGGCGCCAGCAGGTCGGCATCCACCGCCGCGTACTGCGCGAGCGAGCCTTGCAGGCCGCCCACGCCGCCGGTCATGCCATAGACCTCGTCGCCGGGGGCAAAGGCCGTCACACCCGGTCCGACGGCTTCGACCACGCCAGCCATATCCAGCCCCAGCACGGCCGGCAAGGGGTGGCGGGCGTGCGCCGCATTGCCGGCGCGGATCTTGGTGTCGAGCGGGTTGACGCCGCTGGCGAGGATGCGCACCAGCACTTGGCCGGGGCCGGCCTCCGGCCTGGGCAGCCGGACGGTCGAGAACGGCGAGCCGGCGGCTTCGACGATGAGGGCCAGCATGGAGGCTTGTGACATGGTGAACTCCCGAAAGGAATGTCGTGGGTTGGTGTCACCATTCTTGGTTATGCGCAAATTTTCGTAAATCAACTAATTTGCACATGTTTCATGCGTATCTGCATGACTGTGGGTGCGGCTCGGGGCTGAATCAGGGCGTTGCCGCTCAACCTCACGCCTCGGGGCACAGGCTTGCGTGCGGAGGCAATCATTCGGACTTGCACAGGCATGGCTGACTCATCACCCGCGTACGTCCTGTCATTCTGTTGATCCCAATCAAACTGTCCCGTGTACCGCCTCCTACCGTTACCTTGCGGCGCGTCATTCCCGCGTTGCCTGCGGTGTTTCGGGGGGCGCCGATTCGCATTACAGTATCCAGGGGCGTGAATGGAGC
>NZ_JBFTLX010000160.1:0-15683 GCF_056396665.1 Cupriavidus sp. 05T313
GCGGCCGGCGGCGAGGATTCGGTGGGGGCTGACTTCGAGTTTCACCTCGTCATTGCGCGCGCTACCGGCAATCGCTACTTCACCGACATCATGGGGCATCTCGGCACCATGGTGATCCCGCGCAGCCGGCTGCACGTCAGCGCGCAGGAGCGCGAGCAATATCTCGAGCGCGTCAATATCGAGCACGAGAATATCTACGATGCCATCGAGCGGCGCGACCCCGAAGGCGCCAAGGCCGCCATGCGCATGCACCTGACCAACAGCCGCGAGCGGCTGCGCAAGGCGTCGGCGGCGGTGGAAGCAAGCTAAAGACTGGTGGTCTGGAGAACCCCGACGGAATCGGGGTTTTCCTGCTTGCTAGTAACGCATTGTATGTTGTAGGATGTCTTACAATAAAACCGATGAGATCCTGGCGCTGCTCGCTGGCCCCGCAGTGTTCGCACAGAGCCACATGGGCGCGCCCGCGCAACTACCGTCTGTCGCGCCAGCCAGTGCCTCGAATCGATGCGAGCCACTCGCAAGACAACCCGGAAGTCCCGCTCGCGCTGCCGCGCGGGCACCCTCTTGATCCTTGATCGCAGTTGAAAAGCAGGAAACGCTCATGACCATCACCGGCGAAATGCTGATCGGCGCCAGCGCAGTGCGCGGCACCACCAAGATCCTCCATGCCACCAACCCGGCCACGGGGGAAACGCTCGCACCGGAATTCCATGGCGGCGGCGCCGCCGAGGCCGAGCGCGCCTGCGTGCTGGCCGAAGCCGCGTTCGACACTTACCGGAACACCTCGCCGGAAACCCGCGCGCGGTTCCTGGAGTCCATCGCCAACGGCCTGGAAGCCCTGGGCGACACGCTGATCGAGCGCGCCCACGCCGAAAGCGCGCTGCCGATCGCGCGCCTGCAGGGCGAACGCGCACGCACCGCCGGCCAGTTGCGCCTGTTCGCGAGCGTGCTGCGCGATGGCCGCTGGCAATCCGCCACGCTCGACTCCGCCCTGCCGGAGCGCACGCCGCCGCGCCCCGACCTGCGCCTGCAGAAGATCGCTATCGGGCCGGTAGCGGTATTCGGCGCCAGCAACTTCCCGCTGGCGTTCTCGGTGGCGGGCGGCGATACCGCGTCGGCGCTGGCTGCGGGCTGCCCGGTCATCGTGAAAGCGCATTCGGCCCACCTCGGCACCTCCGAGCTGGTCGGCCGCGTGATCCAGAAGGCCGTGGCGGACACCGGGCTGCCCGAAGGCGTGTTCTCGCTGCTGGTCGGCGCGGGCGTTGCCGTCGGTACGGCCCTGGTGGCGCATCCTTCGATCCAGGCAGTGGGCTTTACCGGCTCGCGCAGCGGCGGCCTGGCGCTGGTGCAGACGGCCAACAGCCGGCCCCAGCCGATCCCCGTCTATGCGGAGATGAGCAGCATCAACCCGGTGTTCCTGCTGCCGGCGGCGCTGGCCGCCCGCGGCGCGGAGATCGCGCGCAACCTGGTGGATTCGCTGGTGATGGGCGTGGGCCAGTTCTGCACCAACCCCGGCCTGTTGCTGGCCGTGGAAAGCCCGGCGCTGGATGGGTTCCGCCAGGGCGCGATTGCGGCGCTGGCGGAGAAAGCCGCCGCCACCATGCTGACGCCCGGCATCTGCCAGGCTTACGACAACGGCGTGGCCCAGCTCGGCGACATCGAAGGACTGCGCCGCATCGGCAGCGGCAAGCCAGCGAGCGGCCCCAACCAGGCCCGCCCTGCGCTGTTCGAAACCACGGCTGAACGCTTCCTCGCAGACCATCGCATGGAAGCCGAAGTATTTGGCCCGTCCTCGGTACTGGTCGTGTGCCGCGACCACGAGGAAATGCTGGCGGTGGCACGCCGGCTCGAAGGCCAGCTTACCGCCACCGTGCAAGCGGATGCGGGTGACCGCGCCGACGCCGGCAGCCTGCTGACGGTGCTGGAGCRCAAGGCTGGGCGCGTGCTGTTCAATGGCTATCCGACCGGGGTGGAAGTGTCCTATGCGATGGTGCATGGCGGCCCCTTCCCCGCCACGTCGGATACGCGCGCCACCTCGGTCGGCGCTTCCGCGATCGAGCGCTTCCTGCGCCCCGTGTGCTATCAGAACGTGCCTGCGGAACTGCTGCCGCCGGCGCTGCAGGACGGCAACCCGTTGAAGGCGTGGCGTCTCACTGACGGACAACTGGCGCGCGACTGACATTACGCACAGCCGTAAAAAAGGGCCGGTAATCCCGGCCCTTTTCCATTTCGCGCGGCACGCGTTGCCTACGCTGCAATACGCTCGATCGCGGCCGGCGACTGCGGCGGCTGGATCACCGGCGCGTTACCGCGAGAGCGGCCCGAGCTGAGATAGTCGGCAATCGATTCCTGCGTGACTTCGCCAAGATAGACACCATCGGCATCCACCACCGGCAGCCAGCTCGTGTTGTGCTGGTACATGCGCGAAAGCACGATGCGCAGGTGCTCGTCGAACGCGGCGGTCGCCATGAACGGCCGCATCGCATTCGCGCACACCCCTTGCCCCGTGCGCGCGTCGCGCCGCGTGACGTAGCCCAGCGCGCGCTGCGTCTCGTCCACCACCGGCAGGTGGCGCACATCGGCGTCGTCCATGATGCCGAAAGCCTGCGCCAGCGGCATGTCCGGGCTGCAGGTCTGCGCCATGGTGGCGGCATCGCCGGCGCGCACCAGCAACAGGCGCTTGAGCGTATTGTCGTGGCCGATGAAGGCCTGCACGAAATCGTCGGCCGGACGCGCCAGCAGTGCGTCGGGATGGTCGAATTGCACCAGCTTGCCGCCGCGGAATACGGCCACGCGGTCGCCCAGCTTGATGGCCTCGTCGATGTCGTGCGAAACCATGATCACGGTCTTGCCGAGCTGGCGCTGCATCTGGAAGAACTCGTTCTGGATGCTCTCGCGATTGATCGGGTCGACGGCGCCGAAGGGTTCGTCCATCAGCAACACGGGCGCATCCGCCGCGAGCGCGCGGATCACGCCGATGCGCTGCTGCTGGCCGCCCGACAATTCCCGCGGATAGCGCGTGAGCATCTTGTCGGGATCGAGTTGCACCATCGACATCAGTTCGCGCGCGCGCTCGCGGCAGCGCTTCTTGTCCCAGCCCAGCAGGCGCGGCACGACCATGATGTTCTCCTCGATGGTCATGTTCGGGAACAGGCCGATCTGCTGGATCACGTAGCCGATCTTGCGGCGCAGCGTGACTTCGTCCACGCGGGTGGTGTCCTCGCCGTCGATCAGGACGCGGCCGGAGCTGGGCTGGATCAGGCGGTTGATCATCTTGAGCGTGGTGGTCTTGCCGCAGCCAGAGGGACCGAGGAAGACGCAAATCTCGCCCTTGGGCACCGTGAGCGAAACGGCATCGACGGCGCGTACTTCCGCGCCATCCTTTTGCCTGAAGGTCTTGGTGAGTTGTTCGAGTTCAATCATGTTCAGCGAATTCCTTTCGGTGTCAGCGCCCGCTGCAACCACTGCAGGCAGGCATCGGCCACGATGGCGAGCACGCTGACCAGCACCGCGCCGATCGCCAGCTTGCTCATGTTGCTCTGGCTGATCGCTTGCAGGATCAGCACCCCAAGGCCACCCGCGCCGATGATGGCGGCGATGGTGGCCACGCCGATGTTCATCACCACGGCGGTACGCACGCCGCCGAGGATGACGGGCACGGCCAGCGGCAGGTCCACCAGCCGCATGCGCTGCCAGGTGGTCATGCCGATGCCGCGGCCGGCTTCCTGGATGCCGTCGTCGACGTTGGCAAGCGCCACGCAGGTATTGCGCATGATCGGCAGCAGCGAATAGAGAAACACCGCAGTCACCGCCGGCACATAGCCGAGCGCGTGGCCGAAGCGGGCGAAGATCGGGATCATCAGGCCGAACAGCGCGATCGACGGCAGGGTCAGCACGATGGTGGCCAGCGTCAGCAGCGGCGTGGCGAGGAAGCGGAAGCGCGCGCACAGGATGCCCAGCGGCACGCCCACCACGATAGCCAGCCCCACCGCGGAGCCCACCAGCGCCAGATGCTGTCCGGTTAGCTTGAGCAATGTTGGCCAGCTATGTTGAAGGTAAGTCAGCAATTCCATGCGACCCTCCTCAGATCAGGCCGTGGCCGCGCAGGAATTCCTGCGCCACCTTGTCGACCGGCTGCTGGCCGATATCGACCTTGTAGTTCATCTCGGTCATGGCCTCGTTGTCGAGCTTGGCCGACAGCGCATTGAGCAGGCCCGCGATCTCGGGATGCTTGTCCAGCGTCGCCTTGCGCACAACGGGCACGGCGTTGTATGCGGGGAAGAAGTGCTGGTCGTCCTCCAGCAGCACGAGGTCGAAGCCCTTGACGCGGCCATCGGTGGTGTACACCAGGCCGAGCTCCACCTGGTCGTTCTTCAGCGCCGTATAGACCAGGCCGGGATCGAGCTGGATCACGTCACGCCGCGAGAACGGCAGCTTGTAGAGCGTCTTGAGCGGCTCCAGGCCGTCGGGGCGCGCGGCGAATTCCATGTCGACCGCGAACGGATGCGCGGTGCCTTCCGCGGCGGCCTGCATCTTCCCGGCGAAGGCCGACAGCGTGGTCACGCCGGCGGCTTCGGCGCGCTTGCGCGGCATCGCCAGCGCATAGGTGTTGTTGATGCCCGAGGCGTCGAGCCACATCAGGCCGCGGGCGGCGTCCAGCGTCCTGACGCGCTCGTAGCTTTCCCTGGCTTCGAGCTTTTCCTCGACCTTGTTGAACACGATCAGCGCCGTGCCGGTGTAATCCCACACCACGTCGAGCTGGCCGCTTTCCATGGCCTGGCGCATCAGCGTGCTGCCCAGGCCGGAAGTCAGCTCGGTGGCAAGGCCTTTGGCCTGCAGGTACTGGGACGTCATCGACGACAGGATCAGCTGCTCGGTGAAGTTCTTGCCGCCTACACGAACGGGATCGGCATGCGCCGGCAGCGCCAGGGCTGCCAGTGCGGCGAGCACGGCGAGACTTGCCAGCATGCGTGCCTGGCCGCGGGCCGCGCGGGCCAGCGCGCTTGTGATGAAATGCATCGGGTTCTCCTTCATGTTCGGTGCGCGCATCAGCGCGCCAGCCCGCGGCGGCGCAGGTAGCAGTAGCCGGCGGCGGCGAACAGGCCGTCGAGGGCAAGCGCCAGCAGCGCGGTGGCCGCGGCGCCCAGCAGCAGCAAAGGCTGATTGTTCAGGTAGATGCCGGGGAAGATCAGTTCGCCCAGGCTGTTGGCGCCGATCAGGAAGGACAGCGGCACCGTCCCGACATTGATCACCAGGCTGATACGCACGCCCGCCAGGATCACCGGCAGCGCATTGGGCAATTCGACCCGGAACAGGCGCTGCATCGAGGTCATGCCAAGGCCGCGCGCGGCCTCGGTCAATGCCGGCGACACGCCGCGCAGACCCTCGCAGGTATTGCGCACGATCGGCAGCAGCGAGGCCAGCCAGAGCGCCAGGATGGCGGGCCGCTCGCCAATGCCGAGCACAGCCAGGGCAAGCGCCAGCACTGCCAGCGACGGCACGGTGTTGCCGATATTGAAGACTTGCATCAGGCGATCGGCCCAGCGTCGCATGCAGGGCCGGCTCAGGCCGATGCCGGCCGGAATCCCGGTGGCCAGGGCCAGCGCCATCGACCACGCCACCAGGCGCAGGTGGTCGGCCGCGTCGTACCACAGGCGGTCCTCGTACTGCCGGATGACGTCGACACCGATCCACGCGACCAGACCGGCCAGCGCGGCGAGCGCGAAACATCCCCAGGCCAGTGCCTGCTTGGATTGCTTGGACATATTCCCCTCTCTCCGCATGCCGCATGTGGGCATGAAGAGCCACATCCGGATTGACGGACGAACAAATGGGCACGGGCGGGTGCAATGGGGGCCGCCGGCCCTGACTAGATTGCCTTGCCCGCCATGACCGGCAGATGAGCCGGTGGACGGGCGCCGGGTTCCACGCGCGGAGGCGGGAAACCCAATTGACGGGACGCCATGCCAGTGAAGGCTGGGATCCCTGGAGCGGCGCAACCCGCTGCAAGGTGCAGAAACGGGAGGCCAGTGGCAGCGCAAATTTGGTGGTTCCGACGCGCCGCCGGATCAATCGGCCGGTGCCGCACACGGGTGGCTTGGGCGGGTTGCAAGCTGGTTAAGACGCTTGCCCGGACCCTGCCAACCCGAGATAATTACGCGGCATCGGATGACAACGAGAGCGCTATTATACCCATTTACACCGATCTTGTCATCATCTCGTTTCCACACCGCTTTCTGCCCGCGTTTATCAGCCTTCGTCCAATATCTCCGCGAGGCTCGCGCTGTTCCAGAATTGATCTACCAATGACCTCCGATCGTGCCATTGGCAGAACAATCTGTTGTCCGGATGCCCTCTACCGGTTTTGGCCCAAACCCTTAAATTGGGAGGGTAGCCAACGGGCTCGGGCACCATTGCCGCCAGCCCCGCCAACAGGAGATTCATCATGGAACAACGCACTACCGCCCCCATCGTCCCGGCCACCGCCGTGGAGACCGTGCAGCGCTCGCGCGCGGTCGACCGCGTGGTGCGGGGCATCGCCACCTCGGATGGCGCCGGCGTCAAACTCACGCGCGTGCTCACGCAGAACCTGCAGCGCCGGCTGGACCCGTTCCTGATGCTGGACGCCTTCGGCACCGATAGCCGCGACGACTACATCGGCGGCTTCCCCGATCACCCGCATCGCGGCTTCGAAACCATCACCTATATGCTGGCCGGCCGCATGCGCCATCGCGACAGCGCCGGCAACGAGGGCCTGCTGGAAAACGGCGGTGCCCAGTGGATGGTGGCCGGCGCCGGCGTGGTGCATTCGGAGATGCCCGAGCAGGAGGACGGCCGCATGGAAGGCTTCCAGCTGTGGCTGAACCTGCCCGCCGCCGACAAGATGACGGCGCCGTGGTACCGCGATCTGCCAGCCGCCGCCGTGCCCACCGTGGCACTGCCGGATGGCGCCACGGTACGGGTGCTGGCAGGGGCTTCGCACGGCGTGGCAGGTGCGGTGACGCGTCCGGTCACGGAACCGCTCTACCTGGACGTGACGCTGCCCGCCGGGCAGCGCTTCTCCCAGGTGCTGCCGGCCGGGCATAACGCCTTCCTGTACGTCTACCGCGGCGAGATCGCGGTCGGCGCGGGAGACAACGCGGCCGTGCTGGAAGCGCAGCGCATGGGCGTGCTGGACAACCCGGCAGGCGCGGACGGCGTGACGGTCAGCGCCAGCGCCGATGCGCGCTTCCTGCTGATCGCGGGCCGGCCGCTGGGCGAGCCGATCGTGCAATATGGGCCGTTCGTGATGAACACCCAGGAGCAGATCTATCAGACGCTGGCGGATTTCCGCGAAGGCCGCTTCAACCAGATCGCGGTCGGCAAAGGCGCCTGACGCGCCAGTTACCGCCGGGGCCGCCCCCGGCGGACCATGCGCCGGAGCGCCCTGCTCCGGCCGCTGCCGCGCCTCCCCGCTTCCCTCGTCTTCCCCCCAGCCTCTCCCGATTGCGCCGCTTGCGGGCCATGTTGTCCACCTTCCGCCCCAGAGGCGGCAGCCCGGCCGCGCCATGTGCCCGGCATGCGACTTGCAACCTGCCTGTATCCATTGCGGGGCCGAGAAAACTGTCCTGGACAGGCCGTCCGAACCCCGCACACTTATATAATCCACGGTTAATAAACGGCATCACCAGCCAGTGATGGTTGCTGCAATGCGTAACGGCGATCCTGCCCCACGCACTGCAGGAGGTGCTGCCCGATACGAACATTGATCCACGTTGCTGCCATAACAACTCGAGCCGCCTCAGTGACCTTAAGTACAACCCCAAGGCTGGCGCTTGCCCATATCAGCAAGCGCTACCCCGGCGTGACCGCCAACGACGATGTGTCCCTCGTCGTCGCCCCCGGYGAAATCCACGCCSTGCTCGGCGARAACGGYGCYGGCAAGTCCACSCTGATGAAGATCATCTTTGGCGCGGTCAAACCCGACGCCGGCGATATGCACTTCAACGGTGCGCCCGCCGCCATCCACAATCCGCACGACGCCCGCAACCTGGGCATCGCCATGGTGTTCCAGCACTTCTCGCTGTTCGATACGCTGACCGTCACCGAGAACATCGCGCTCGGCCTGCCCAGGGCAAGCAAGGCCGCCGGCGCCACCAACATGAAGCAGCTGGCCGAGCAGATCCGCGAAACGGCGGAGCGTTACGGCCTGCCGCTGGAGCCCAACCGCCATGTGCACACCTTGTCGGTGGGCGAGCGCCAGCGCGTGGAGATCGTGCGCGCGCTGCTGGCAAAACCGCAGCTGCTGATCCTGGACGAGCCCACTTCCGTGCTGACGCCGCAGGCGGTGCAGACGCTGTTCGTCACGCTGCGCCAGCTCGCCGCGGAAGGCACCAGCATCCTCTACATCAGCCACAAGCTCGACGAGATCCGCGAGCTTTGCCATAGCGCCACCGTGATGCGCATGGGCCGTGTCACCGGCGTGTGCGATCCGCGCCAGGAGAGCGCGGCTTCGCTGTCGCGCCTGATGATCGGCGGCGAGCCGCCGCGCGAAGCGCGCGTGCAGACGGAACCCGGCGCGTGCCGGCTCGCGGTGCGCGAACTGTCCCTGCCGCGCGCGCATGCCTTCGCCACGGAGCTGTCCGGCATCTCGCTGGATCTGCATGCCGGCGAAATCGTCGGCATCGCCGGTGTGTCCGGCAACGGCCAGCAGGAATTGCTGGCGGCGCTGTCGGGCGAGGACGTCCGCGCGGAACGCAACGCCATCGCGCTGGACGGCAAGCCGGTGGGCAGGCTGGACGCTCGCCAGCGCCGCCGCGCCGGCCTGGCCTTCGTGCCGGAAGAGCGCCTGGGCCGCGGCGCCGTCCCRGGCATGAGCCTGGCGGCCAATATCCTGCTCTCGCACCAGTCCGCGCCCTATGTGCTGCGCGGCATGATATCGCCCAGGGCGGCGGCCGGGCTGGCGCAAGCCGTGATCGGCCGCTTTCGCGTCAAGGCAAGCGGGCCGGACGCGCTGGCCAAGAGCCTGTCGGGCGGCAACCTGCAGAAATTCATCGTTGGCCGCGAGATAGAGAGCGGCCCCAAGGTGTTGATCGTGGCCCAGCCGACCTGGGGCGTGGACGTTGGCGCCGCGGCGCAGATCCACAACGAGTTGCTGGCGCTCAAGGCCACCGGCTGCGCCTTGCTGGTGGTGTCCGAGGAACTGGACGAACTGTTCGCCATCTGCGATCGCCTGCACGTGATCGCCAAGGGCCGGCTATCGCCGTCGATCCCCACCCAGGACGCCACGCGCGAACAGGTCGGGCTGTGGATGAGCGGCTTGTGGGAAGGCGGGCCAGGCGGCCGTCGCGAACAACAGGAGGCCGCGCTCCATGGCTGATTTCCTGTTTCGCTCGCCCGTGTCGCTGGCGCCGCGCGGGCTGCCCTCGCGGCGCATGGCCTACGCTTCCCCTTTCATTGCGCTGGCGCTGACGCTCGCCTTCGGCGCCCTGCTCTTCCTGCTGCTCGGCAAGGATCCGGTGGCCGCGCTCAAGGTCTTCCTGGTCGATCCGCTCAAGGACCGCCGCGCCATCGGCGAGGTGCTGCTCAAGACCGTACCGCTGGTGCTTTGCGCGCTCGGCCTTTCCGTGTGCTACCGCGCCAATATCTGGAACATCGGCGCCGACGGCCAGTTGATCCTCGGCGGCATTTTCGCCGGCGCCACGGTGCTGTACTTCGACGTGCCCGGCAATGGCGTCAACGGCTCCGTGGTGCTGGTGCTGGCTTCGCTGGCCGGCGTGGTCGGCGGCATGTTCTGGGCATCGATCACCGCGGCGCTCAAGGACAAGTTCAACGCCAACGAGATCCTGGTGTCGCTGATGCTGACCTATATCGCGCAGCAGCTGATGCTGTACGTGGTCAATGGTCCGCTGAAGGATCCCAACGGCATGAACTTCCCGCAGTCCAAGGTGTTCTCCAGCGAATTCCTGCTGCCCAACCTGCTGTCGGGCTCGCGCCTGCACGCGGGCTTTGCGGTGATGCTGGTGCTGGTGGCGGTGATGACCGTCTTCATCTTCCGCAGCTTCGCGGGCTACCGGCTGCAGGTGGGCGGCACCGCGCCGGCGGCGGCGCGCTATGCGGGCTTCTCGGCGCGCCGTTCGCTGTGGAGCGCGCTGATGATCTCGGGCGGCACCGCCGGCCTGGCGGGCGCCTTCGAAGTGACCGGCCCGATCGGGCAGTTGCTGCCGTCGATCTCGCCCGGCTACGGCTTCACCGCGATCATCGTCGCCTTCGTCGGCCGCCTGCATCCGGTGGGCACCGTATTCGGGGGCATCGTCATGTCGCTGTTCTATATCGGCGGCGAAATGGCCCAGTCCCGGCTGGGCCTGCCTTCGGCGATCGGCTCGGTGTTCCAGGGCATGCTGCTGTTCTTCCTGCTGGCCAGCGATACGCTGATCGACAACCGCCTGCGCTGGCGCGCCAAGGCCGCCTGAGCGGAGCCCACACGATATGGAACAATTCGCCCCTCTTATCGCCACGGCGATCAACGCCGGCACACCCCTGCTGCTGGCCGCGCTCGGCCTGCTGATCAACGAACGCTCCGGCGTGCTCAACCTGGGCGCCGAAGGCATGATGCTGGTGGCCGCCGCATTCGGCTTCATGGTCGGCTACCAGACGCAGTCGCCGATGCTCGGCTTTGCCGCCGGCGCGCTCGCCGGCATGCTGATGGCCACGCTGTTCTCGTGGCTGGCGCTGGTGCTGGCCACCAACCAAGTGGCCACCGGCCTGGCGCTGTCGATCTTCGGCACCGGGCTGTCGGCCTTCATGGGCCAGCGCTTCGTCGGCTTCGCCATGCCGTCGCAGGCCAGGTCGATTCCTTTCCTGGCTGATATCCCGTTCTTCGGCCCGGCCTTCTTCCAGCAGCACTGGATGGTGTATTTCAGCCTGTTCCTGTGCGGCGCCATCATGTGGTTCCTGTTCCGCACGCGCGCCGGGCTGACCCTGCGCGCGATCGGCGAATCGCCGGAATCGGCGCACGCGCTGGGCTATCCCGTGCGGCTGATCCGCTTTGGCGCGCTGCTGTTCGGCGGTGCCTGCTGCGGGCTGGCCGGAGCCTACCTGTCTCTGGTGTACACGCCGATGTGGGTGGAGAACCTGGTGGCAGGGCGCGGCTGGATCGCGCTGGCGCTGACCACCTTCGCCACCTGGCGACCCGGCCGCGTATGGGCCGGGGCGTGGCTGTTCGGCGGCGTCACCATCCTGCAGTTCTACCTGCAAGGGATCGGTGTGTCGATGCCGTCGCAGATACTGTCGATGCTGCCCTATGCGGCCACCATCGTCGTGCTGGCGCTGATCTCGCGCAATCCGGCGTGGATCCGCCTGAACATGCCGGCCTCGCTGGGCAAACCCTTCCGCCCGGGTGTTGCCTGACCGTTGCGATTGCGGCCCGGCGCCTTGCCGGGCCGCGCCGCATTGCCCGATTTTCAGAAGTCCGCCAGAGACCTCACGCTGAAAACCCTCGTTACCAGAGCCACAGTTGCAACCTTAATCAAAGAATCAGTACCCAGGTCATCACAAGGAGAAATCATGATCGTCACGCRCAGGAAAACCCTCGCCGCATTGGCCGCCACCGCCGTGCTGGCTATCGCGGGCTGCGGCAAGAAGGAAGCCGAAAAGCCTGCGGAAAGCGCCGCCCCGGCTTCGGCCCCCGCCGCCGAGCAGAAGGCCGAACCGCTGAAGGTTGCCTTCGTCTACATCGGACCGGTCGGCGACGCGGGCTGGACCTACGCCCATGACGCAGGACGCAAGGCCGTCGAAGAAAAGTACGGCGACAAGGTGAAGACCACCTTCGTCGAGAACGTGCCGGAATCCGCCGCCGATGCGGAACGCGTGTTCCGCGACCTCGCCGCGCAAGGCAACAAGCTCATCTTCGGCACGACCTTCGGCTACATGGAGTCGATGCTCAAGGTGGCCAAGGAATTCCCGGACGTGAAGTTCGAGCACGCCACCGGCTTCAAGACCGCGGACAACCTGGCGCAGTACGACGTACGCACCTATGAAGGCGCTTACCTGGCCGGCGTGGTAGCCGGCAAGATGAGCAAGACCGGCAAGATGGGCGTGGTGGCATCGGTGCCCATCCCCGAGGTGATCCGCAATATCGACTCGTTCACCCTGGGCGCGCGCAGCGTGAATCCCAAGGCGACCGTCAAGGTGGTGTGGGTGAACAAGTGGTTCGATCCGGGCAAGGAGCGCGAAGCCGCCACCACGCTGATCGGCCAGGGCGTGGACATGCTGATGCAGAACACCGACTCCGCCGCCGTGGTACAGACCGCGCAGGAAAAGGGCGTGTACGCCTTCGGCTGGGACAGCGACATGAGCAAGTTCGGCGAGAAGGCCCACCTGGCCGCCTCGGTGATTTCGTGGGGCGTCTACTACAACAAGGTGGTGGGCGACGTGCTGGCCAACCAGTGGAAAAACAGCACCACGTGGTGGGGCCTGAAGGAAGGCATGATCGACCTGAAGGGCTTCAACGCCGTGGTGCCGGATGACGTCAAGGCACTGGTGGAAGAGCGCAAGAAGGGCGTGGCCGACGGTTCCGCGCCGATCTGGAAKGGTCCGCTCAAGGACAACACCGGCAAGGAGCAGCTGACCAAGGACCAGGTCGCCGACGATGGCTTCCTGCATGGCATCAAGTTCTACGTCGAAGGCGTGGAAGGCAAGATCCCGGGCTGAACGTCAGCACCGGTTCAAGCTGTACCGGCATCCCGCACCCGCGGGAATGCCGGTACAGCGGCGGGTCGCCTGCCAGGCCCCGCCGCTCCTCCTCGTAGTCCTCCTCTGCCCGGACTCCCCCTACGGAACTTGAAGCCCCGTGGATTGGCCCAAGCTATCTGCGAGTGGCCCGACCTGGCCACGCTGCAAGTGCAAAGCGAAGGAGGCTTCTCATGTGGAAACGATTTTCAGCACTGTGGACGCTGCTGCGGCGCGACGGCCGCCTGCTGTGGTTCGCGCTGCGCCATCCCGACGCACCGCCCTGGCTGCGGCCGGCCACGTTCGGCCTGGTGCTCTACGCCATTTCACCCATCGACCTGATTCCCGACTTTATCCTTGGCCTGGGCATCGTGGACGACGTGGTGCTGATTCCGCTGGCGGTGCACTTCATGCTCAAGCGCCTGCCGCCGCATGTGCTGCGGCAGGCCGAGGCGCGCGCCGGCGCCACTACGGTGCGCGCCCGCTAGCGCGCGCTGCTCAGGGCAGCAGGATCGTGGTGCCGGTGGTCTTGCGGCCTTCGAGATCGCGATGCGCCTGTGCCACATCCGCCAGCGCATAGCGCTGGCGCACCTCGATCCGGACCCGGCCGCTGGTCACCATTTCGAACAGTTCGGCCGCCATCGGCTCGAGCAGTTCGCGGTGCACCACGTAAGTCATCAGCGTCGGCCGCGTGACGCGCAGCGAGCCTTTGTTGCCCAGCAACGAGAGATCGAACGGCGGCACCGGACCCGATGCATTGCCGAACACCACCAGGGTGCCGCGCGGCTTCAGACAATCCAGCGAGCCATTGAAGGTATCCTTTCCGACTGAATCGTAGACCGCCGCGACGCCTTTGCCGCCGGTGATTTCCCTGACCCTGTCCACGAACGATTCGCGGGTATAGACGATGGTGTGGTCGCAGCCATGCGCGCGCGCCAGCGCGGCTTTTTCGTCACTGCCGGCGGTGCCGATCACCGTGGCGCCCAGCGCCTTGAGCCACTGGCTGGCGATCAGGCCAACCCCGCCCGCGGCGGCGTGCAGCAGCACCGTATCGCCCGGCTGCACCCGGTAGCTGTCGCGCACCAGGTATTGCGTGGTCAGGCCTTGCAGCATCATCGCCGCGCCCTGCTCGAACGAGATGGCATCGGGCAGGCGCACCACGATATCGGCAGGCATCACCCGTACCTGCGCATAGGCGCCCGTCGGGCGGCCGGCATAGGCGACACGGTCACCCACGCCGAGGTGCGGCACGCCATCGCCCACGGCCTCCACCACGCCGGCGCCTTCCATGCCGAGTCCGCCCGGCAGCGCCTGCTTGTACAGCCCGGTGCGGAAGTAAACGTCGATGTAGTTGAGGCCGACCGCCTCGTGCCGCACGCGGACCTCGCCGGGGCCGGGATCCCCGACCTCGACGTCGACCCACTGCATCACCTCGGGGCCGCCGGTCTCGAAAATGCGGATGGCTTTGCTCATGTCTCGCTCCTGTTCCTGTTGATGCTTGTCGATGCGTATCGATGCGCATCGGCAAACGATGTCATGCGCGGTACGCGCGGAAACGATCAGGCCGGCTTGCCCGGCTCCGGGTATAGACGCCGCAACTCCGCGATCAACAGGTCGGCGGTCGCCACGTTGGTGGCGCAAGGCACGTTGTGCACGTCGCAGGCGCGCACCAGTGCATTGATATCGGGTTCGTGCGGCTGTGGCGTCATCGGATCGCGCAGGAAGATCACCACGCCGACGCGGCCCTCGGCCAGTTGCGCGCCGATCTGCAGGTCGCCGCCCCAGGGGCCGGACAGCATGCGCGTCACCGTGAGGCCGATTTCGTCGCTCAGCCGGCCGCCCGTGGTGCCGGTTGCCAACAGTTCACAACGCGACAGGAAATCGCGATGGCGGCCGGCAAAGGCCACGATGTCATCTTTCTTGTGGTCGTGCGCGATCAGCGCGATACGGGGGGGAGTCATCGGCGTCATCCTGGCCAGTCAGCAAAGGTCGGGCCGGTGCGGCCCGGCGGGAAACACGCCGGGCGGCGGCACTGCCACCGCCCGGAGGGGGGCAGGCGCTCAGAACGTGCCGGGGTAAGCGCCGCCGTCGAGCAGGACGTTCTGCCCGGTCATGTAGGCCGCCTGGCGGCTGCACAGGAAGGCGCAGGTGGCGCCGAACTCGGCCGGCTCGCCGAAGCGGCGGCTCGGGTTCAACGCGGCGCGGCGCTGCGCGACTTCCTCGATGGACAGGCCGGCCTGCTTGGCGCCGCCTTCCATGGTCTTGTAGAGGCGGTCGGTATTGAACGGGCCGGGCAGCAGGTTGTTGACGGTCACGCCATGCTGCGCCACTTCGCGCGCCAGCCCGGCGACGAAGCCGGTCAGGCCGGAGCGTGCGCCGTTGGACAGCCCGAGCACGTCGATCGGCGCCTTGACGGCACCGCTGGTGATATTGATGATGCGGCCCCATTTGCGCGCGATCATGCCATCCACAGTGGCCTTGATCAGTTCGATCGGCGTCAGCATATTGGCATCGATCGCTGCCAGCCAGGTATCACGGTCCCAGTCGCGGAAGTTGCCCGGCGGCGGCCCGCCCGCGTTGTTGACGAGGATGTCCAGGTCGCCCAGCTTGGCGACGGCGTCCAGCGCCAGCTTGCGCCCCGCCGGGGTGGTGATGTCGGTGGCGACAGGCACCACGCGCCGGCCGTGGCGCGCGCGCAGGTCCGCCGCCGCCTTTTCCAGCGCCTCGGCGCCGCGCGCCACGATCACCACGTCCACGCCTTCGGCAGCCAGCGCATCGGCGCAGGCGAAACCGAGACCCTTGCTGGCGCCGCACACCAGCGCATGCTTGCCGCGCAATCCTAGATCCATCTCATCGACTCCTTGTGTCATCGAGGCGGCCACCCGCCTGCTTGTTATCCTGCGTGCCCTTCGCACCGCCGCGCCCCTTGGCTCCGGGGCGCGCCGACAGTAAATATATCCCGCCCATCACCAATG
>NZ_JBFTLX010000161.1:0-15567 GCF_056396665.1 Cupriavidus sp. 05T313
TTGCCGAGAGAACCGCGCCAGCGGTCATGGCTGGAGGATGGAGACAAGATGGAAACCAATTACCAGGCCTGTACCTTCGCGTACCAGCCTTGCGCAGAGCAGAGTGCGCCGCGGCCAGGCGCCGGCGGCCATCCGGTCCATCCCGTCGTGGTGATCGGGGCCGGCCCGGTCGGGTTGGCCACGGCAATCGACCTGGCCCAGCAGGGTGTGCCTGTCGTGCTGCTGGACGACGACTGCACGCTCTCCACCGGCTCGCGCGCGATCTGCTTCGCCAAGCGCACGCTGGAAATCTTCGACCGCCTCGGTTGCGGCCAGCGCATGGTGGACAAGGGCGTGAGCTGGAACGTCGGCAAGATCTTCTTCGACCAGGAGCTGGTCTACAGCTTCGACCTGCTGCCCGAGTGCGGGCACGGCCGGCCGGCCTTTATCAACCTGCAGCAATACTATGTGGAAGGTTATCTGGTGGAGCGCACGGCCGAACTGGCCAACCTGGCGATCCGCTGGAAGCATCGCGTGGCGGGGCTCACGCAAGATGGCGACGTGGTGACGCTGGATGTGGAAACGCCCGATGGCAACTATGCCCTGCAGGCCCGCTACGTGGTGGTGGCCGACGGCGCACGCAGCCCGGTCCGCCATGCGATGGGCCTGGAAAGCAAGGGGCGCGTCTTCCATGACCGCTTCCTGATTGCCGATGTGAAGATGGCGGCGCCCTTCCCGAGCGAGCGCTGGTTCTGGTTCGATCCGCCGTTCAACCGAAACCAGTCGGTGCTGGTGCATCGACAGCCGGACAATGTCTGGCGCATCGATTTCCAGCTTGGCTGGGACGCCGATCCGGAGCTGGAAAAGCAGCCGGAACGGGTAATCCCCCGCATCCAGGCGTTGCTGGGCGATGGTGTCGAATTTGCACTGGAGTGGGTCAGTGTCTATACCTTCTCCTGCCAGCGCATGGATCGCTTCCGCCATGGCCGCGTGCTGTTCGCGGGCGATGCCGCGCACCGCGTTTCCCCTTTCGGGGCGCGTGGCGCCAACAGCGGCGTGCAGGACGCGGAGAACCTCGCCTGGAAGCTTGGGCTGGTGCTGGCGGGCAGCGCGCCGGATGCCTTGCTGGATAGCTACGCCAGCGAGCGCGAGCACGCCGCCGACGAGAATATCCGCCACTCAACTCGCTCTACCGATTTCATCACGCCCAAGACACCCATAAGCCGCGTCTTCCGCGACGCCGTGCTGACGCTGGCACGGCAGCACGGTTTTGCCCGCCAGCTCGTCAACAGCGGGCGGCTGTCGGTGCCGGCGGTGTTGCACGCGTCCCCGCTCAACACGCCGGATGCGGCCGACGAGCAGGGCGAGGCGAAGTTCACGGGGCTGATGGCGCCAGGCATGTCGTGCGCCGATGCGCCGGTGAAGGTGGACGGCCAGGCCGCGTGGCTTTTGCGCCAGCTGGGCAGCCAGTTCGCCGCGATGGTCTTCGCGGACGCGGGCGCTTTGCCGGCACTGGCGCTGACCGCCTTGCAGGCGCTGGCCTGCGGACAGGTCCGGCTGGCAGTGCTGTGCGTGGTCCCGGCAGGTGGCGGCGAGACGCCCGGCGCACCTGCCGGCGTGCGCTTGTTCGAGGATAGCGAAGGCCTGCTGGCGCGCCGCTACGACGGGCGGCCGGGCACGGTCTACCTGCTGCGGCCTGACCAGCACGTGTGCGCGCGCTGGCGGGCATTCGATGCCGGCCAGGTGCAAGCCGCGTTGCGGCGGGCGCTCGGCTGGCAGGAAGACGGCGCCGCCGGTGACGAACGTATTGCCGCGGCCACGACCGTGGCCTGAGACGTTAGGGAGACATGCTGATGCCGCTGAACACTGAACCCAACCTGGCCCGCCCGGACGACTTCTACGAGGCGCTGATCGAGATGCATCGCGACCTTTCCGACGCCCAGAGCCAGTCCGCCAACGCGCAGCTCATCCTGCTGCTGGCCAACCACATCGGCGACCTTGCCATCCTGCAGGAAGCCATGGAGCTCGCCCGTGCGGGCGTGCTCGCACGGGCTGTCGTCCAGCCCGCCACCGACCCGGCGGCCGCAGCCTGATGCCGCGCCCAGCCGCATTTCAAGAAACCGAGAGTCATCGTAAATCGTAAGCGCAAGAGGAAGACACAAGACATGACGCAGACGCAACTGAACGTTCCGGGCAAAGCGCCGGACCACGGTACGCCCGGCTACCAGTCGGGTTTTGCCAACGAGTTTGCCACCGAGGCTCTGCCCGGCGCATTGCCGGTGGCGCAGAACTCACCCCAGCGCGCGCCCTATGGCCTCTACGCCGAACAGATCTCCGGCACCGCCTTTACGGCGCCGCGCGCGCACAACCGGCGCAGCTGGTGCTATCGCATCCGCCCGGCGGCCATGCACGAGCCGTTCACGCTGGTCGAGCAGTCGCGCATCGTCAGCCGCTTCGATGCCGTGCAGCCTTCGCCCAACCAGATGCGCTGGAGCCCGCCGGCCATGCCCACCGAGCCGACCGACTTTGTCGACGGCATCGTCACCATGGCCGGCAACGGCAGCCCGGAGGCCATGTCGGGTTGCGGCATCCACCTGTACCTGGCCAACCGGTCGATGACGGATCGCTTCTTCTATAACGCCGATGGCGAAATGCTGATCGTGCCGCAGCAGGGCRKGCTGMSCSTGGYCACCGAGATGGGCGTGCTGGACGTGGAGCCGCAGGAGATCGTGGTGGTGCCGCGCGGCGTGCGTTTCCGCGTGGAGTTGCCGGACGGCGAAGCGCGCGGCTATATCTGCGAGAACTACGGTGCCTTGTTCCGCCTGCCGGACCTGGGCGTGATCGGCTCCAACGGCCTGGCCAATCCGCGCGACTTCCTGACGCCGCACGCCTGGTATGAGGATCGCGAAGGCGATTTCGAACTGGTGGCGAAATTCCAGGGCAACCTGTGGCGCGCATCGATCGGGCACTCGCCGCTGGACGTGGTGGCCTGGCACGGCAACTACGCGCCGTACAAGTACGACCTGCGCCACTTCAACACGATCGGCTCGATCAGCTTCGACCACCCGGATCCGTCGATCTTCCTGGTGCTGCAAAGCCCCTCCGACACGCCGGGCGTGGATACCATCGATTTCGTCATCTTCGGCCCGCGCTGGCTGGCGGCGCAGAACACCTTCCGCCCGCCCTGGTTCCACCGCAATATCGCCAGCGAATTCATGGGCCTGGTCGAGGGCGTCTACGACGCCAAGGCCGATGGCTTCGCGCCCGGCGGCGCCAGCCTGCACAACTGCATGACCGGTCACGGCCCGGATGCCGAGACCTTCGCCAAGGCCACCACCGGGGATACTTCGCAGCCGCACCACATCAGCGATACCATGGCCTTCATGTTCGAGACGCCGGCCGTGATCCGGCCGACGCCGTATGCGGCGAAGTCGGCCCAGTTGCAGGCCGACTACTACACGTGCTGGCAAGGATTGAAGAAGCATTTCAACCCCGGCCAGCGCTGATTCCGACCAACGATTTCGTCTTGCGGGTGCGCGCGCGGCCGAAGCCGCCGGCACCTTTTGTCATTCCCTTCCGGAGCCCCCGATGACTACCGTCCAGCAGAGTTGGATCGATTCCGCCAACGATGGCATTACGCATTTCCCGCTGCAGAACCTTCCCTACGGCATCTTTTCCCCGAACGGGCAGGGCCCGCGCGTGGGTGTCGCCATCGGCGACCTGATTCTCGACCTGTCCGTGCTGGATGCGGAAGGCCTGTTGCCAGCCGCGGTGAAGGGCGTGTTCGGCGGCGCCACGCTTAACGCCTTCATCGCGCTCGGCAAGCCGGCCTGGACCGAAACCCGACAGCGCCTGACGGCTTTGCTGTCGGCGGACGACACCATCCTGCGTCCAAAATCCGCCTTGCACGAGCAAGCCCTGGTGCCGATGGCCTGGGCCACCTTGCACTTGCCCGTGGACATCCCCGGCTATACGGATTTCTACTCCTCGCGCGAGCACGCCACCAATGTTGGCCGCATGTTCCGCGATCCGGACAATGCGCTTCTGCCCAACTGGCTGGAGATTCCCATCGGCTACAACGGCCGCGCCAGTTCGGTGGTGGTGAGCGGCACGGCGCTGCACCGTCCCAAGGGGCAGATCAAGCCGCCCAACGCGCCGCGCCCGATCTTCACGGCCTGCCAGAAGCTCGATTACGAACTGGAAATGGCTTTTATCGTCGGCAAGCCGTCGACGCTTGGCGAGCCGGTCACCACCGCCGCTGCGGCCGGGCATATCTTCGGCATGGTGATCCTCAACGACTGGAGCGCGCGCGATATCCAGCAGTGGGAATATGTGCCGCTGGGCCCGTTCAACAGTAAAGGCTTCGGCACCTCGATCTCGCCGTGGGTGGTGACGATGGACGCGCTCGAGCCGTTCCGCCGCGACAATCCGGTGCAGTCGCCCGAGCCGCTGGAATACCTGCAGCAGCCGGAGCGCAATGCCTACGACATCGCGCTGGAAGTCTCCCTGCGCCCGGAAGGCGCCGAGCATGCCACCACCGTCTGCCGCACCAACTTCAAGGCCATGTACTGGACCATGGTGCAGCAACTGGCCCACCACAYGGTGTCGGGCTGCAATGTCCGCGTGGGGGACCTGATGGGCTCCGGCACCATCAGCGGCACCACGCCGGATTCCTATGGCAGCCTGCTGGAGCTGACCCGCAACGGTGCCGAGCCGGTAGCGCTGGCCGACGGCGGCAAGCGTGGCTTCCTGGAAGACGGCGACGAAGTGGTCATGGCCGGCTGGTGCCAGGGCGACGGTTATCGGGTCGGGTTTGGCGAAGTGGCCGGCAAGATCCTGCCGGCGCGCTAAGCGGCCGGGCCCAGCGGGACATCCAGGATGACCGCGGCGCGGCCGGCCAGCAGCAACTGGCCGGCCGCGCTGACTTCAAAGGCATAGAGGATGTTGTTCTCGCTGCCGCCGATGCGGTGGGCCTCCACCAGCAGCGGCGCGGCGATATCGTCAAGGCGCGCCACGCGCAGGTCCAGCTTGCGCACGCTGGCGAGGTAGCCCACGCGCGGGCGCTGCGCCGGCTGTTGCAAGGCGGCGCCGTGCGCGGCCATGGCCTGCGCGGCGTATTCGATGCCGCAAACGGCCGCCAGGCGTCCGTGGGCGCGCAGCGGATTGTCCGGGTGGGTATGGCTGCTGGCTTCGCAGCGGATGAACTCCGGGCTCCAGTCGAGCACGGTGTCCAGCAGGCACATGGTGCCCTGATGCGGTATATGCGCCGCGATCCACGCGCGCCCCAGCGGTGCCGCGTCGGGATGCATGGCGTTATGCCGCCGCCGCCGGGGTAACGGCCACCCGCAGGCGCAGATCATCCAGATAGTCGATCACCACCTCGCGCGGGCCGCCCTGCGCCAGCGCCTGCAGCAGGGGCAGGGCCCGCGCCGCGGGCACGCCCTGGCGCAACCGTTCCAGCGCGGGGTCCGCCATCCGGCTGGCCGGGGCTTCGGCCAGCGTGACGTCGAGGCGCGCGAGTGAACGCGGGGTCGGCTCGGGCAGCAGCACCAGCGCCAGGCCGAACGCGTCCGGGATCGGCCGATGGCTGCGCAGCGGCTCCGGGTAGTCCGTGTCGTAGGCGATCAGCATGCACGCTTCGCGGTCCACCGCCACCTGGCACAGGGCGTCCAGCAGACCGGCGCCGAAACTGCCGTCGCGGGCGCACAGCACATTGGACGCTGCCATGGCACCGGAGGCGATGCCCCAGTAGCCCGCCGCTGCGTTATGCACTGAGTTGTGGAAGCGCGTCGGCGAGATCAGCGGATCGTCGCTGGCCAGTGCTTCGCAGATCATGTGATAGTTGTGGCCGTCGCCGCTGGATGCGGTGAATATGGTTGGCAGGGCCGCCGCATCCATGCCGCTCGCCGCTGCGGCTTGCTGGCCAAGCCCCAGCGCCAGCTTGACGCTGGGGCCGGTGCGGCGCCGTTCGGCCGGTGGCAGGCCGGCCGGTGGTGGCAGCCCGGTCGGTTCGCCGACATAGGGCAGCGTGCCGGCAAGTACGGCGGCACCTTGCGGCCAGTCCTTGAAACCGGGTCCGAGCAGGCCGATGCCTTCGATGAATGCGCTCACTTGCATGGATAGGTTCAACCTGGCGAATCGGCGCGCCCGAACAACAGGCTGCAGTTGGAGCCGCCAAAGCCAAAGGCGTTGCTCAGTACGCGGTGCACGGGCTGCTCGCGGTTTTCCAGCAGGTAGTCGAGCGGCAACTCGGGATCCGGCTCGGTGGTGTTGATGCCCGCCGGCAGCAGGCCGTGACGCAGCGCCAGCGCGCAGATCACCGCCTCGATGGCGCCGGCCGCGCCCAGCGTGTGGCCGGTTGCGCCCTTGGTCGAACTGCACGGCGCGGCGGGCAGCAGGTCCAGCATGGCCTTGCCTTCGGCCGCGTCATTGCTGCGCGTGGCGGTGCCGTGCAGGTTGACGTAGTCGATCTGCGCCGGCGTCAGGCCGGCGCTGGACAGCGCCTGCGCCATCGCCATGCGGGCGCCCAGGCCCTGCGGGTGCGGCGCTGACATATGGTGGGCATCGCTGGATTCGCCGATGCCCAGCAGCAGGATGTCTTCGCTCGCGCGCGCGGCGCTTGCCGCGGGAAGGCGCTCCAGCAGGCCGAACGCGGCGCCTTCGCCGATCGAGATGCCATTGCGGTGCGCGTCGTAGGGGCGGCATGGCTGGCTGGATACCAGTTCCAGCGAATTGAAACCGTACAGCGTGGTGTGGCACAGCGAATCGACGCCACCCACCACGGCAGCATCGATCAGTCCCGCCTCGATCATGCGGCGTGCCGAGGCGAACACTTTGGCACCGGACGAGCAGGCCGAGGAGATGGATGCCGCGGGCCCACGCAGGCCGAAGTAGCACCGCACGAATTCCGCCAGCGAGTAGGGGCTGTGGCTGCCGCGGTAATGAAAATCCGCGGGCAGCGCACCGGTGTCGGGGTCGCGTCGGCGGTACGCAAGTTCGGTCTGCAGGATGCCGGCAGTGCTGGTGCCAAGGAACACACCGATCCGGTGCGCGCCGTAGCGGGCCACGCTTGCGCGAACCTGCTCCGCGAAGCCGTCCTGTTCCAGCCCCAGTTGCGCCAGCCGGTTGTTGCGGCAGTCGAACTCAGCCAGCACTGCGGGTAGCGACGTCTCGTCCACCTGCGCGACTTCACCAATATACGTATCCAGCCTGATATCGCTGAACTCGCAGGGAATCAGCCCGCCGCGTTGTGCGCGCAAGGCCGCCAGTGTGGCGTCGAGGCCATGGCCTAGGCAACTGGTGGCTGTGTAGTGCGAGAAAAGAAGGGGGGACACTGCTTTGTGGATCCGTTTGCGCGGTGCGCCGATTGTATCAAATGGCCTGTGTCGGCAAGCCGCACGGTGCACGGCGTCACGTAGCATCACGCAGCGTTATGCAGCGCAGCCCGGCGCTGTCGATGGCCCGCAGCACACGCGGCAGCACCGCCAGCACCAGCGGCCGGCCGGCGCGATCATGGCCTGGGTTGCCGTCGTGCAGCAGCAGGATGTCGCGCTCGGCCAGGCCGGTCAGCAAGCGGCGCGCGACATGATCGGCATCGCCGGCGGCGGCGGTGTCGAAGCCCCGCCGCGTCCAGCTGGCCRGGTGCAGGCCCAGCCGGCACAGCACGGGTTCGAGGAAGGGGTTGCGCAGCCCGGCGGGCGCCCGGAAGAAGCGCGGCGCGGTGCCGGTCAGTTCCGACAGTACCTGCTGCGCCGCGGCGATATCGCGCATCTGCCGGGCCGGGCCGAACAGGGAGAAGTGATGGCGATGGTCCAGGCTGTGGTTCTCCACCGCGTGTCCGCGCTGCACGATCTCGCGGACTAGCGCGGGGTGCTGCGCCGCGCGTGCGCCGATGCAGAAGAAAGTGGCCTGCACGCGGTGCTGATCCAGCAGGTCCAGCACGCGTGGCGTCACCTCGGGATTGGGACCGTCGTCGAAGCTCAGGGCCACGCAACCCTGTGCCGATGGCGGGAGGCGCCGCAGGTTGGGTCCCAGCCAGGTACTGCGCGGCCACAGCCCGGCCGCCGTCAGCAGCAGATGCGAGGCAATCACACCGCCGGCAGCCCACGGCAGGGACGCGGGCTGTGCCACGATGGCTGCGGCGGCGCCGGCATGCACTGCCAGCGTACCGCTGACCAGGGCGCCAGGACGCCACCGGCGGGCGTCCGCTTGCAGGCGAGGGGTCGGTGTCATGCGGCTCATGGTTGGCTCCTGGCCGGCGCTGACAGCAGCGCCGGCGGCGCCAGGATAGCGGAGAACAATAGCGCGAGCACCGCGCCGGGGCCCACTGTCATGCCGAAGGCTTGCAGCAACGGCAGGCTCGAGAAGGCGAGCAGTCCGAAAGCCGCCACGGTGGTCATGTTGGCCAGCATCAGGGATACCAGCGTATGTGGCGAAATAGCGGAAGCCTGCCGGCCGCTGCCGTTGAAGAACAGCGCGTAGTTCGATCCCACCGCGATCAGCAGCAGCATGCCGACCAGGTGCAGGATGGTGAGTTGCCGCCCGCTGGCGGCGAGCCCCGCAACTACCACTAGCGTGGCGGCGGCCAGCGGCAGCAAGGTGCTCAGCACGCGGCGCGGCGAGCGCAGCGCGATCGTCAGCAGCACGGCGATGGCGGCGAGCCCGCCGAGCGACAGGCGCAGCGCTTCGTGCATATAGCTGGCATACAGGTGGTCGGATTCGTTCTTCAGGTCGACAAAGAGCGTGTCGTCCAAGGCCGCGCGCGCAATGGCGGCGCGGATCGGAGCGGCGTCGAGGCTCGGCCCCGCTGACGGTCCCGTTTTGCCCTGTGGCGTCGCCGTGGGCGCGCGCAGCGGCAGCGTGGCGCTCCAGCGCTCGCCGTGGCGGGTCAGCAGCCCGTCGACCGCGAGGGCCATCGAGGTGCCGCGCAGGTCTTCCCGGCGCAGCGGCGCCGCGCCGCGCGCTTGCTCGGCTTCGTCCAGGAACGGCGTAAACAGGCCGGGCTTCACCGGTTGATCCGCTACCGCGGCCTGCAGCCGTTGCGCCAGTTCCGGCCGCGGCGGCAGGCTGGCCTGCCGGGCGCGCTGGGTGGCCAGGCTGGGCAGGTAGCGCGCCGGGCTCTCATAGCCCGCGATGACGCCTTGCGCCACCAGGGGATCCAGCTCTCGCGCCACCCGCTCGGCACCCTGCAGCACGCTCTCCTGGTCGGGGCCGGACAAGACCACCAGGTAGCGCACGTCCGGCGCGCCAAGGTCGGCGCGCAACGCGGCGTCGAGTGCCTGCTCCCGCTCGGGCACAGGACTTAGCGAGGAGAGTTCCTGGCTCCACAGCGGGGCGCGCTGCATCAGCAGCACCGCGCCGGCTGCCAGCAGCAAGGCTGCCATCGGCCAGCGCAGCCGGTGGGCATGGGCGGCGGCGCGGGCCAGGCGCGTGCCCAGCGGCGTGACATCGCGCATGCGCAGGTTGGCCGGCGCCAGCCGCGGCAGCACGAAGCGCGTGACCAGCGCTGCCGTAGTCAGCCCAGCGATGGAATACAGCCCCAGCTGGGCGAGCCCGGGAAAGCCCGAAAGCAGCAGCGAAGCAAAACCGCAGACCGACGTCAGCACGCCCAGCCGCACCGTGGGCCAGAACGCGCCGACCCAGGCCCGTTCGTCGCGCCGGCCGGCATGTGTGTACTGGGCGGATTGCACGAACAGGTAGATGGAGTAGTCGACCGCCTCGCCGATCAGCGTGGTGCCGAAGCCAAGCGTCAGCCCATGCACCGTGCCGCCAAAGCCGAGGCTGACCGCGGCCACGCCGGCCAGTGCGCCAGATACGACCGGCACCAGCCCGAGCAGCAGCGTGGGCACCGAGCGGTACACCACCAGCAGCAGCGTGACGATAAGGCAGATGCCCAGCGTGGACAGGCGCTCCACTTCCCGCTTGATGGTGTCGCGAGTGCTGACGGAGAACACGCCCGGGCCGGTCATCACAAGGCGGTAAGGTGCGGCGCCGGCCTGCGCAGGCTGTGCCTGCCGGGCTTGCCCGAAGGCCCGGCGGATGGCGGCGATGGCATCTGCCTGCCCGTCGGTGTCGGAGCCGGCGCTGGCGGTCTGCGCCAGCAGCACGGCGCGCTGGCCGTCGCGCGAGATCCATGCGCCGTCGCGCAGCGGCACGCGCTGGCTGCTATCGAGCTGGCCCAGCACGGAGGTGATTTCGCCGGTGGGATCGCGCGGCAAGAGCGTTTTGGTGAAGAGTCCCGCCGGAGAGGCGAGCAGGTCGAAGCTTTCGCCCACCGCCGCCTTGAGCCCGTCTGGCGAAAAGCGCTCGGGCGTGACCGTGGGGCTGAGCAGGTAGCGGTGCGCATAGAGGAAACGCTGGTCGCTGGCCTGGTTGACCGGCTCGCCATTGTTGGCCGAGGAAAAGCGCGGGTCGGCCCGCAACTTCGCCGCCACGGCCCTGGAGAGAGCGGCCCGCCCGGCGGCGTCGCCGCCTTCGATGCCAAGCAGGATCAGCCTGGACACCAGCCCCTCGCGCAACTGGTCCACCAGCAACTGCTGCTCCGCGCTCGGGCTGCGCGGCAGGAAAGCAGACAAGTCCGCCGTGAAGCTGGTGCGCGCAACCACCGCGGCGCAGGCCAGCAGGAACACCATCCACAGGCCGACGGCCATGCGCGCCGGCCGTTCGGCCAGGCGCTGGCGCCAGCTGTCGCGGCGAGCGTGTCCGGTCATGGGGCGCCGGCCGTCTTGATCTTCATCACCGAGCGGTCACCGTCTGCCTGCACGATTTCCACGCTCTCGAGCGCGTCCCGTGCGCCGTCGATGCGGATCTGCCTGACGATGCCCGCCATGCGCGAATCGGCCGGCGTCAGGGTCAGCGTCCAGCGGGTAGCGCGGCCCTCGATGCCGAGGCGATAGTAACGCTCCAGCGCATTGCGGTTGCCCGCCAGGGTGCCGCGGATGCTCTCGATAAAGGCCGCGATTTCCGGGTAGTTTTGCAGCGGCATCACGAACCGCTTGCCGCCGCGCTCCACCGTCATCATGTCGCCGTCGAGCACGAGGTTCTCCGGCTTGGGCGCAACGGTCCGCTTTTCCAGGTGATCCGGCGCCACGAATACCAGCTCCCCCGATGACTCCACCGGACGTTCGAGCATGGCGAGATATTTCGTCTCGGTGAAGCGCACGCGCCCGGATTTGCGCTGCGCCAGCGCGGACATCAACTGGTCCACGCCCCAGGCCGCGGAAGCGGTGGCGGGCGGTTCGGCGGCCTGCGCGGCAGGCGGGGCCGCCAGGATAAGCGCGCTGCCCAGGCAGGCAAGCATGGACAGGCGCGCAAGACCACGCAGGTGGCAAGGCGCGAGGGCGGCGGGGGATCGAGGCATGCGTCAGGGCTCGTTGCCGGGAGGCGGCTGGCTGGAAAGCGGCGGGCCGGACTGCCAGAAGTCGTAGAAGTTGAACCAGTTGTATGGCGCGTCGTGGCAGTGGCGTTCCAGCATGCCGACATAGCGTGTCAGTGCAGCCTGGACTTCCTGCTCACGCTGGCCGCGTGCCACTTGGGAGAAATCCGCCAGCGCCTCGAAGTGAATGTCGTAGCGGTTGCCGCCGCGATATAGCCCGGTCATGAAGATCACAGGACGGCGCAGCATGGCCGCCATGCGCAGCGGGCCAGTGGGAAAGCCCGCCGGCGCGCCCAGGAAATCGCACTGCTGCACGGGATCGGTGGCGCGTTGCGAGAGCGTGCGATCGGCCAGCATGCCGATCATGAAGCCGCGCTCCAGGTATTCGCGTGCCTTCAGCATGGCATCGATGCGGCCGAGCGAGATCACATCCTGGCGCATGGCCGGGTTGATGGCTTCAAGCACGCTGTTCAGTTTGCGCGCGTTCTCCTCGTACATGGTGATCGCGACCCGCAGGCCGGGCCGCTGGCGGCCCACGGCGCGGATCACTTCGAAACTGCCCAGGTGGGCACCCAGCAGGAAGGCGCCGCCGCCTCGCGCCATCGCCTCGTCCACCAGCTCGCCGCCATGCACGCGGATATCGAACAGGTCGAAGCGTTCGTTGAGCAGGTAGATGCGGTCGTGGATGGTCGAGGCGAAGGTGAAGACGTGTCTGAAACCGTCGCTCCAGCCCGCGTCGCGTCCCAGCACGCGGTCCAGGTAGGCGCGCGAGGCATAGCGTGCGGTCGGGGAAAACAGCACGAAGTAAGCGGTGACCAGGCGCAGCACGGCGCGGCCGAACCGGCGCCCGAGGCGCAAGGAGAGCCAGCTCATGACGCGCAGCAGCGTGGTGTTGCTGCGTTCCTGACGGCTGGCCCAGTCGGCGCTGGCGGCTCGCTTGGCAGGCCACGTCATGCGCGGATTTCCCCTGACGACGGCGCCGCCGGGGTCAGCGTGCCGCTTGCCACGTCCCGGCCGCTGGCGCTGAGCGTGAAGCGGATCGTGCCGCGTGCATCGGCTTCGTGCGTGACCGTCACCGGTTCGCCGGGCAACACCGGGCTCAGGAACTTGACCGAGCCGAGCTGGAAGATCTCCAGCGGTTGCGCCAGCGCCGCGCCGATCAGCGCGATCGCGTGATCCAGCAGCACCACCCCCGGCACCACCGGATGGCCGGGGAAGTGGCCGGCCAGCGCGGGATGATCGGGCGCAATGACGAAGCCAGCGGTGGCGCGCGCTTCGCCTTGTTCGAGGTGGGCCTTGCGCATCATGCGCCCTCTCCGGGCGGTTGGGACTGCCGGGCCGCCTGCAGCCTTGCCACCAGTGGCGCCAGGATCTCGTGCGGAAGCTTGCCCGTGGCGTTGCGCGGCAGCGTGTCGACGAATAGCAGCGGGCGTGGCAGGAAGGCCGGATCGATGCGCTCGCGCAGCGCGTGCAGGATCTGCGCGGCCTGCAGGCGCGGCGCCACCACTAGCGCAAGCAGGCGCCGCACATGGCCTTCGGCCTGCTCGCCCGGCGGCGCATCCGGCATGAAGAAGACACCGTCCTCCACGCCCTCGATGGCGTTGAGCTGGTGGTTGAGGTAAGCCAGGGAGGTGCGCTTGCCGGCGATATTGATCAGGTCCGCCTTGCGGCCGTGCAACAGGAAGCGGGTTTCGTCCAGCAGTTCCAGCGCGTCGCCCATGGCGACGGGTTGTTCCACATGGCCGCCCGCTGCCCAGACCTGGTCCTCTGCGCCGCTTCCGTCGCTTCCGCCGCCGGCTTGCCGCCGCGCTTCCAGCCTCACCCCAGGGAACAGTTCCCAGGCGCTGGTCTGCGCGGTGCGGCGCGTAGCCAGTTGGCCCGTTTCGGTGCTGCCGTAGATTTCCATCAGCGGCGCCGCCAGGCGTGCCTCCGCCTCGCATGCCAGCTTCTCCGACAGGGGCGCGGTGGCAGACAGGATGAGGTCTGCCGGGGGCAGCCTGGCGGGAGAGAGCAGCAGCGCGCGCAGGTGCACCGGCGAGGTCACCAGCACGCGCGGCCGCGGCACGGCTTCGAGCGCATCGCAGATGTCCGCGGGGTAGAAGGTATGCGCTGCGCTCAGGGCGATACCGCCTTGCAAGGCCAGCAGTACCGTCGACTCGAAACCATACATGTGCTGGGGCGGCACGGTGCCCACCAGCGTATAGGCGCGGCCGTCCTGCAAGCCCAGCCGTGCCGCCGCGGCGCGTACGTTGCTGACCAGGAAGCCCCAGGTCTTGCGGTGCGGCACCGGTTGCCCCGTCGAACCGGAGGTGAACACATAGGCCATGACGCGCTCGCCGGGGATGGACGGTATGCTCGGCTCTGGCAGGGGGGCCGCGGCGGCTTGCCCGACGAATCCGGGGACGCGGAAGCGCGGCAGCGCGATATCGCAATCCGGCGTGTCGTGCAGGCAGAAGGCGTCGGGCGCGAACGATGCGAGCTGGCGCACCATTTCCGGCGTATGGGTGGACGGCAGCAGGCTGATCTTGCCGGCCACCAGCGCGGCGCACAGGCCTACGGTGAAGCGATAGCGGTCGGCGCAGACATTGAAGATATGGCCGCCCGGCGGCAACCCGGCGGCCAGCCGCATGACGTCGGCCAGGAAGCTGCGCACCGTCACTGGCTGGCCGAGATGCCAGGCAATGATGCTATCCGGCGAGGTATGTGAAACCAGCGGATAGGTGCGTCCGTTGCCGGGCTGCCGATGGGTGGGGGCGGCCGGCATCAACGCGACAACCCCGCGCGCGCGGCCATGGCCGCGCGGTATCCCTGGATCGCTTCGCGAACGCCGGCATGGGCCACTCCCGGCAGCGCAAAACGGCGGCAACCCGCTTCCACCACGAACATCAGTGCCACCAGTACCGGGCTGCACAGGTTGGCGAAGGTGGACCAGGTGGCGATGGGCGCGAGCGCGAACAGGACTGTGGATACCGTCGCCATGATGGCGAAGAACAGCGTCCACGCCAGCGTGACGGCGCGTGTGTAGCGTTGCAGCGCGGGGGAAAGCACTCCCCGCACGATGGCGGCGAACTGGGTGCACAGCGGCGTTTGCCCGCGCCGCAAGCTGCGGCCGAACATCAATCCGAGCGCGGTGTTCGCACCCATGTGCTGCATGTAGTAGGTCCACCCGAAATGCTGCGAGAGCGGTACGCGCATCAGCCACAGGCCGGCGCAGGCCAGCGCCAGCAGCACAAGCAAGGGGAACCGCCAGCGGGAGCGCCAGCTGACGCCCAGCCCCAGCAGGATAAAAGGCGCTGCACCCAGCAGCAGGCCGGCTTCCTGAGCGCCAGGCTGCTGGGCCACATGGTGCAAGGCGTACTCATACAACGCAAAAAATGCAGCAACGATCACCCAGCCGTGACGGCGCAGCGGGTGCTGGCCAGCGGCATGTGCCGTGGCCGGCATTTGCTTGGGCGAGGCGGTGGCGCTGCTGGTGTGACAGTCGTCCGCAGGCCTGGCGGGCAGGCAATCGGGGCGGCAGGTCGTGGATGGATCACAAGATGACATTTGGTGCTATAGGGGGACGGCTGTGGCGCTTGGCTTGTCTTGCCGGATGCGTCCGGCAGGACGGCCCGGTACCGACCCAGGCGCCGGGAAGCAAGACGAGAGCATATAGCGTGAAGACTGCCGAAGTGGAGCGATGTTTCAGGAAGCGGCGAACAATGTTGTTACTAAACTTCTCATTTCTAGTGGGATTTACCCCAGCTTGGTAGCATCTGCCCCAAAGACGATGCCGGAGTATACGATAGCCGTCTGAATTCACGCATGCCCCGGGCTGCCCATCATGTGCAGGAGACGACTACCGTAGCGTGCATGCGGAACCCTTCGATATTTGCAACGTTGCGACGATGACCGAACTGGAACATGAACTCGCCGAGTTGATCATCGGCGAACTCGATATCTCCGACATCAAGCCGGAAGATGTCTCTGCCGAAACGCCTCTGTATGGCGAGGGCTTTGGCCTGGATTCCATCGACATCCTGGAGATTGCCCTGCTGATCTCTAAGAAGTACGGGTTCGAGTTGCGCTCCGACAATCCCGACAACCACGAGATTTTCGCCTCGCTCGGCAGTCTCGCCGCCTATGCGGCAGCGAACCGGACGCGTTGATGCCTCCGGCTGGCCGCCCGGCCTTGTCCGGATGTCAGAAGCCGTAGGACAGGCAAGGGATACCGA
>NZ_JBFTLX010000162.1:0-30434 GCF_056396665.1 Cupriavidus sp. 05T313
CGCCGCGATTTTGCTAAGGACAGGGTGCGCGGATCTCATCGAGGCTGCGGGCGTGCTTCGGCTATCGTCCAAGTGCAAGCCGGATACATGCATGCAGACCGTTTCGACATCACGAACAAGAAGCTTGCAAAAGGCGTCGGGTCCATACATGCATGAAAGGTACCCCGAGAAGGAAGCACGGAGCGGAAAGCAGGACGAGCAGCAAGACGAAAAGCGGGGCGCGTAAGCTAGCGCCCGGAAACTGGAAGACGGCAGGCACAGCAGTGATAGCAGCGACGAGCAGCGATGACAGTCAACAATGAGCGGGCCGAGGCGATCCGCTGGATCCAGACCCAGATGGCCGATTATGGGCTGACCATGGAAGAGCTGGAGGTGGCGGGGTGCTTCGATCCGCATCCGCCTCCGCCGCCACCCGCACCAGCGCCACTGCCAGTGGTCTGCTACCGCAACGCCGAGGGACTGACCTGGGACGGGCAGGGCTAGATGCCGTCGTGGCTCAAGCGGGCGGTCAATGCGGGGCAGAGCGTAGAGTTTTTCCGGGTCGGATAGCGATCCTTCAAGGTGGCGCTGATAGCCGATAGAGCTGCCTGCAGCAAGGCTCTTCGCCCTTTGCACGTTGTGCGGTCAGCGATTGGGCAACTCAGGCGCCGCGGCACGTCCTCCATGTCCGGCACGTGCCCCCCAGCGCGGCCAAGCGCTGCTTGGCCAGAACCGCGTCGAGACGAGCCGTGGCGTCCTCGTGCGACACCCATTGCGTGTTCGGGTCGAAGGCCTCGGCGATGGCCTGGTCGACCTCGGCGACGAACGCGCCGGACGCAGCGACCGCGGCCAGCGCGTCATCCAGCGCCCGGTTGGCCGCCACGGTGGAGGCCTTCACTTGCGAGAGCAGGGCTTGGTGCCGAGCACCAGGCACGCGCGCGCTTTAGGGTCGGGCGGGCAGCGTGGTGGAACTGTGGCCCCAATCCTCCACAGAGTTGGAGCGCGCCGGCGAGCAGGCGGTCATTGCCCAGTAGTAACCCAACGCGCGTCAAAAAAGTGCGAGCGAGTCGGCGCAGCGTTGAGCTTGGCACAGGTCCAAGCGCAGCGAGGCCACCCTGGCGGAAGCCCAGGCCACGGCGCTGACACCGGCGCCGGACGGCGAAGGGCGGTGACCGACCCTCCTGCGCCGTTCGAGTCTTCCTCAACACGATGACTGCTATGCGAGTCCAACGGTCATCCGCCCTAATGCTGCTTCGGCAAATGGTCGCCATTTCAGTCATTCGGCAATCAGCGCGCCAACGGCAGAAGAGGCCAAGCAGCTACTCACAGGTTGCCATGCCTACGGCCGCTTACCACCGCGGATTCAGCGGACCACCATCCGAAATTGCCCTGTACTCATACTTGTTCGGCGCCATCACCCGGCCACTGGCTCCATTTCCGCCCTGCGCCCCTCCGTAAGGCCGCCCAATACATGACCCGAAGTTCCGAAGACAACTCTGCCTCTTCGATCCTGCATCCAGATGGGAAGCCGCTCAAGTCAATGCCAAGTTCCACCGCGGCAGCTAGACAGATCACCATGCGCCTCGGGCACGCTGAACGCATCTCCGCGCGATAGAGGAAGAGCAGAGCGGCCTGGTAGCCGATACCGTGACGCCTGGACAGATGCCGTGCCTGCCGTGCGGTAGCACCGCGCCAGTCACGCATCTCGCGCAAGATGTCGCCAAGGCGGTCGATCAACCGGGCTTCGCTGCCAATGCGATGCCGGACACGAGTCTTCTGCTCCGCCACGACCGGGCGCTCACGGATATCCCGAATGTGGAGAGCAGGCTCGGGGGCCACCGAAACACATTCACGGGGGAACTCACGCCGGTACGTGGCCGGGCCAGGGAGCGCCGGAGCTTGCTCGTTGCCTGAGGAGGAACTTCTGGATCTTGCCGGTCGACGTCCTGGGAAGGTGGCCGATAACCACCTTCTTCGGCGCCTTGAAGTGCGCCAAGTGGGCGCGGCAATGGTCGATCAGTTCGCGCTCGCCGACCCTAGCGTCATCGACGACTTCGACAAAGGCGCATGGCGTCTCCCCCCAACGCTCGTCCGGCTGGGCGACGACGGCTGCCACGCGCACCGCAGGGTGCCGGTAGAGCACCTCTTCCACCTCCAGCGAGTTGATATTCTCTCCGCCGGAAATGATGACGTCCTTGGAACGGTCCCGGATCTGTACATAGCCATCCGGGCAGACGACTGCGAGGTCACCCGAGTGGAACCAGCCGCCGGCAAAAGCTTCCGCCGTGGCCTCGGGGTTCTTCAGGTAGCCCTTCATCGTCATGTTGCCGCGGAACATGACTTCGCCGATGGTCTTCCCGTCCCACGGCACCGGCACAAGGGTTTCGGGATGCAGCACGGCCATGCCTTCCTGCGCAGTGTAGCGGACGCCCTGCCGTCCTTTCCGTTCCGCCAGCGCACCGATGCCGAGGTCGTCCCATTCGGGCTGCTCCACGCAAACCGCCGCGGGGCCGTAGACCTCGGTCAGCCCGTAGATCTGGGTGATCCTGATCCCCATGCGCAGCAGGCCCTCGATCACCGGCATCGGAGGCGGCGCGCCGCCGATGAGTCCGTGGACCGGATGGTCGATGCCCGCCTTCCACGCTTCAGGTGCGTGGGCAAGCATCGCATGCACGATCGGCGCCCCGCAGTAGTGAGTGACCTGGTGCTCGCGAATCGCATCGAGCACGGCGGCAGCATCTACCCGCCGCAGGCAGACGCTGGTACCGGCGTTGGCCGCCAGCGTCCAGGCGAAGCACCAGCCATTGCAGTGGAACAGCGGCAGCGTCCACAGGAAGACGGCGTGCCGGGGCATGCCCCAGTCGAGCATGTTCGACAGCGCAGCCAGATAGGCGCCGCGATGGTGGTAGACCACGCCCTTTGGGTTGCCCGTGGTGCCGGAGGTGTAGTTGAGGGCGATGGCCTGCCATTCGTCGGCGGGCTCGCCGCCCTCCCAGTGCGGATCGCCCCCGGCCAGGAAGCCCTCGTATTCGATCTCCGACAGCCTGTGGCCCCCTTCGACGGCGGGATCGACGATGTCGATCACCAGCGGCTTGTAGTCGAGCAGCGCCAGTGCGGCTTCAACTACGTCCGCGTACTCCGTGTCGGTGACCAGCACCTTYGCATCCGCGTGCCTGAGCATGAAGGCGATGGCGGCTGCGTCCAGGCGCACGTTAAGCGTGTTCAGCATGGCGCCGCTCATGGGCACGCCGAAATGCATCTCCAGCATCTCCGGCGTGTTGGCGGCCATCACGGCCACCGTATCGCCTGTCCTGACGCCGGCGGCCACCAGCGCCGACGCGAGGCGGCGGCTGCGGTCCAGCATTGCCCGCCAGCTCGTGCGGCGCTCGCCGTAGACGATGGCTGTACGCTCAGGGTAGACCTCGGCCGTCCTGCGCAGGAAGGAGATCGGCGTCAGGGGCACGAAGTTGACCGTGCTGCGCTCCAGCCCATCCGCGCTGTGTTCGACGTGTTCCATGGATTGCCTCATTGGCTGCAGCCGTGCGTCAGCGCATTACGTCGCGGGAGATGATCATCCGCTGGATCTCGGAGGTCCCCTCAACGATCTCGAGCACCTTGGCATCCCCGAACGCGCGCGATACCGCGTACTCGGTCATGATCCCGTTGCCGCCGTGGATCTGCACGGCCTGGTGGGCCGCCTCCATGGCCTTCTCGGTTGCGAAGAGCTTTGCCATCGAGGCCTGCCGATCGTAGGGCCGGCCCTCGTCCTTGGCCACAGCGGCGTCGTAGAGCATCAGGCGCGCGGCGTGCGCGTGGGTCGCCATGTCGGCCAGCTTAAACTGCAGCGACTGGAACTGGTTGAGCGTCTTGCCGAACGCTGTGCGTTCGCTCATATAGCGGACGGAGCGTTCCAGCGAGCCCTGCAGGATGCCCAGGCCCAGCGTTCCGATCAGGATGCGGCCGGTGCTCACCTGTGACAGGGTCTGCCTGAGGCCGGCCCCGACCTTGCCGAGCAGGTGGTCGGCAGGAATGGCGCAGTCCTCGAAGAACAGCTCGAATGTGGTCGATCCGCGCCAGCCGATCTTGTGCAGCTTCTTGCCATGGCTGAAGCCGGGCGTGCCGTTCGGCACGATGAAGTTCGAAATCTCCTTGCGGCCGTCGGGCCGGGTTCCCGTCACCGCCGCAATGACGATCGGGCCGGTGACCTCGGAACCCGAGTTGCTGATGAAGGTCTTGGCGCCATTGATGACCCAGCAGCCATCCTTCAGCACGGCGCGGGTCTGGATATTGGCGGCATCGGACCCGGCGTTCGGCTCTGTCAGGCCGATGCAGCCGACCTGCGTGCCCGTCAGGATCGGCCGCAGGAAGCGCGCCTTCTGGCCGTCGGTACCGTAGTTGTTGAGCAGGCTGGCCGCCGTCGAGTTGGCCATGATGGCCACCGCCACGGCGCAATCGACGCGGGCGATCTCTTCCAGCGTAATGGCGAAGCCAAGCCAGTCGCCGCCGCAGCCTCCCCAGGCTTCAGGGTACGGCAGCCCGATATAGCCCAGTTCGCCGGCCCGGCGCCAGATCTCGTAGGGAAAACTCTCCTCTTCCCACAACCGGTGGGCGAGCGGTGCGATCTCTTCCTCGGCGAAGCGGCGCACCGCCTCGCGGATTATCTCGTGGTGTTCTGCGACGTATGACATCGTCTTTCTCCTCAATACGATTCCTGCAGCATCGCCAAGTAGTCGTCGACCGTGGCAGTGCGGGGATTGGTAGCGTGGCAGTGGTCCTTTGTGGCGGCGACCGCGATGTCCTCCAACACGTCACGCGGCACGCCCATGGCGCCGAGACCGGCCGGCAAGCCGAGACGGGCGTTGAGTTCGCTGATGGCCTGAGCCGGGTCCCCGCCAGCGGGCAGGCCCATGGCCTGCACCAGTGCGGCCTGCTTGGCTTCGGTCGCCGGCTTGTTGAAGCGCAGCACGACCGGCAGCAGCACGGCGTTCAGCGTGCCGTGGTGCAACGAGACGCCAGGCACCGCGCCCAGCGGGTGCGACAGGGCATGCACCGCGCCCAGCCCCTTCTGGAAGGCCAGCGCACCCTCCATGGCGGCCATCATCATGTTCCAGCGCGCGTCGCGGTCGCGGCCGTCGGCGGTGGCCTTGCCGATATTGGCCATGCCACGGCGCAGGCCGTCCAGGGCGATCGCCTCGGCGGGCGGGTTGATGGCCGGCGCCAGGAAGGTCTCGATGCAGTGGGCGATGGCGTCCATGCCGGTCGCGGCGGTCAGGGCCGGAGGCAGGCCCAGCGTCAGTTCGGGGTCGCAGATGGCGAGCTTCGGCAGCAGGAACGGACTAAGCAGGCCGAGCTTGCGGCCGGACTCCATGACGATGACTGCGCCCCGGCCCACTTCGCTGCCGGTACCCGCAGTTGTCGGGATAGCCACCAGCGGGGCGACACGGCTGGTGATCAGGCTCGCGCCGCCCTCCACCGCCGCGTAGGTCTGCAGCGGTGCAGGGTGGGTCGCCAGCAGCGCGGTGGCCTTGCCCAGGTCGATAGGCGACCCGCCGCCCACGGCCACGATGCCGTCGCAGCCATTGCCGAGGTAAAGGTCGGTCGCGGCGGACACCGCGGCTTCCGTCGGGTTGGGTGGGGTGTCCTCGAAGACGGTAGGCGTGCAATCCGGGCCCAGGGCCTCGAGCACCTTGTCGGCGATACCGGCGGCGCGGATGCCGCGGTCGGTGACGATCAGCGGTCGCTGGATCCCCAGGCGCTGCAACTCGACCCCCAGCATCCGGATGGCGCCGAAGTCGATGTGAACGGTAGTCAGGTAGTTGATGACAGCCATGTTTTCCTCGTAGATATGTCGATGCGTCAGGCGCGGAACAGCGTTGGGTCCATGCACGGAAGCGGCTCCGCCACGCGCACCGGCGGGAAGGCCATCAGGTCCAGCACCTGCGACCTGACGTCGATGCCGGGCGCAACCTCCTCCAGCACCAGTCCGTCCGGCGCCACCGAGAAGACTGCGCGCTCGGTGATGACCTTGGCCTCCTGCCCGCGCTCGGCCACGTTGCGCCCGAGCGGATAGGTGATCTCGTCCACGCGCTCGACGAACTTGCGCACGCTCCCCTCACGCCCGACCGACAGGAAGCCGTCGGTGGTGTCGGCGGCGAGGCCGCCGGTGGTGAAGGTGCCGGTGAACAGCAGCTTGCGCGCGTTGTAGGCGATGTCGATGAAGCCGCCCGGCCCCGGATTGGCCGCGCCGAAGCGGCTGACGTTGATGTTCCCGGCCCGGTCGAACTGGGCAAAGGCCAGCGCCGCCATCGGGCAGTTGCCGCCGTCGATGAAGTCGAACTGCGACGGGCCGTCGATCAAGGCCTCCGGATACTTGTTGGCGGAGAATTGCCAGCCGCTCCTCACGATGCCGCCGAAGGGGCCGTGCTCGGTGGTAAAGCTGTAGCGATGCAGGCCGCCGTCGGCGAACAGGCCGTCTTCCATCATCACCGTGGGCACGTCGGACGAAGCGCCGAAGCCGAAGATGCTGACCTCGCCGGGCCTGATCTCCCGGGCCGCCCGCCGAGCGATCACCTTGTCGGCGCCGGGCGTCAGGCGGTCCGAGGCGCGGCCGTCGAAAAGCTGGCCGCCAAGATAGGCATCGTCGTACCGGACGTTGGTGGTCATCATGGCGTCGGGTTCCACGACGACGCGATCCACCAGCACGCCGGGAATCCGCACCGCATGGGCCGGCCGGGCGTGGCGCGGCACCAGCTTGCGCACCTGTGCGATCACCGTGCCGCCCGACGCCTTCACAGCCAGCGCCATGGCCAGCGCGCACGACGTGATCGGCTCGTCCTCGAAGCTCAGGTTGCCGTGCTCGTCGGCGCTGGTGGCACGCAGGAACGCCACGTCGAGCGGCCAGCTCGGGTAGAACAGGTATTCCTTGCCGTCCAACTCCTGCACCCGCACCAGGTCGTCGGTGGCGCGCGCCGTGTACTTGCCGCCCTGCTGGCGCGGGTCGATGTAGGAGCCGAGGCCGATGCGGGTCAGGTAGCCGGGGCTGCGCCGGGCGACTTCGCGCAGCCAGTGCATGGTGGCGCCGATCGGCCAACAGTAGGCTTCCACCCTGTTCTCGCGGATCAGGCGCATGAATTCCGGGCGCTTGCCGGTGGCCGGATTTACCGCATTGGTGAARTTGCCCGACACGATCCGCTTCATCAGCCCTTCGACGGCAACGTGATCCATGCCGCGGATGCCCATGCCGTCGCCGACACTGACCGGGAAGTAGAACGTCAGGTCACGGGGCGACCCCGTCTCGTGGAAGCGTTGCGCCAGCGCCTTGAACAGGGCGTCCGGCGTCAGCCAGCCGATTACGCCGACGCTGCCCACGCTCTGGCCGGGCCGGATGTCCGAAACGGCCTGCGCCGCAGTGCAGATCTTGCTCATGCGATCCCTCACCTTTCTCGCTGCTCGCAGCCCGTGCTCAGGCCTGGAAATGGATGATGTGGGTGCCGACGCAGACCGTCTCGCCCCGCTGGTTGAGCAGAGTCGCCTCGGCCCACAGGCGCTTCTTCTCGTCGTCGGCGCGGGCGATGCGGTAGTTCACGGTGAGGGTGTCGCCGATGCGCACGGGCTTGGTGAAGCGCACGTTGTCGTAGCCGTAGGAGACGGCCGGGCGCTGGATCATGTCGAGATACTTGGTCACGGCGCCGGCGATGAAGCCGACCATCATGGCGCCCTGCGCGATGCGGCCGCCGAAGCCCATGCGCTTGCAGTACTCGTCGTCCATGTGGTTGGGGTGGTTGTCACCGCTGATGCCGGCGAAGGCGTAGATGTCGTACTCGCCGAGGGTGCGGGTGTAGCTGGTGTGCGTGCCAATGAGGGTGGACACGGCGCCTTCGTTCGGGATCTTGATGTCGGACATGTGGGTTCTCCGGAAGTGGGTTGGGTTCAGACCTGGGTGGCGCCTACCGTGCCCGCGAGGATGAGTAGGGATTCGAGGAGAAAGTAGTCGCCCCAGACCAGTTCGTTGTCCATGGCGACGCCATTGCGCTTGTTGAAGCACCCGCCGGTGAGGATGCCAGGCTGCCGTACATCGCCTGGGCCAACCGGGGTCAGGAAGCGGGTCACGAGTTGCTCGATGCTGTCGACGGCGGCCTGGCGGTAGACCGCCGCGCGCTCCGGGATGAGCGCGGCCAGTTTGAGCAGGCTGGCGGCGGCGATAGCGGTGGCCGAGGTGTCGCGGTTGGTGTGCGGGATAGCGGGATCGTCGAAATCCCAGAAGGCCACGCGGTCGGTGGGCAGGTGCGCGACCCACCAGTCGGCCACGCGGATCGCGTCGGACGCGAACGCCTGCTCGCCGCACGACAGCGCCTGCGCGAGGCCGAGCATGCCCCACGCCTGAGCGCGGGCCCAGGTGCTGCCGTCATGGATGCCCTTGTGCGTGTAGCGCTTCACGAGCGAGCCGTCGGCGGCGTTGAATGTGGCGGACTGGCAGACCGAGCCATCCTCCCGCACGCACAGGGCGACGTGCTGGCGCAGGTGCTGGCGGCCGATCTCGCCCGTGCCGAGGGCGGCGTCGTGCCGCAGCAGCAGCGCCACGGTGCCCGGAATCGCATCGATGTTGGCCTCGCTCGTCCCCACGCTGGAGGCCTCCTCGGCCTCGGTGCCGAGCGGGATCAGGCGGGCCGCTTCGCTGTACATCTCCGCCAGGCCGCGCGTGCCGTCGAGTGCGAGCCCCGCGGCCTGCGAATCGGCAAGCAGCGAGCCGCCGAGTTGCGCGCCGTACCAGAAGAGGAATCCCTTGAACACCGACTTCGACGCCACGCGCGGCGCCAACCGTGCGGACCACATGCGGGCGCTGTCGCGGTACTTCTGCTCGCCGGTGCGCAGGGCAGCCAGCCACAGCATCCCGACCCAGAAGCCTCCGGTCCAGTCACCGGCCGGCGAGCGTGTCCAGGTGTCGTCGGCCGGGTTGCCGTAGTGCGGAAAGCCCGCCTCGTCCTGCGCAATCGTCGCGTCGATGCGCTGCAGGATGCGGCCGAGCGCGTCATCGACAAGTCTGGAATCCATATGGTTTGTCTCCATGCATACGTTGGCTTATCCGGTCTCCGGTGCCTGCCTTGCGGACTGGCAGGCTGGCGCGCGGAGCGGGTATTCATGGAATCGTAGGGATTGCGTAAATGGGTGTCCAATATATAATTAATCGCTTTTTAATACTCACAGGATATAGAGATGGACCTTCGCCACCTCCGGTACTTCATCGCCGTCGCCGAGGAACTCAACTTCACGCGGGCGGCCGAGCGCCTGCACATCGCCCAGCCGCCGCTGAGCCTGCAGATCCGCCAGCTCGAGGAGGAGATGGATGTGACGCTGCTGAACCGGACGCGCCGGCACGTGGAGCTGACCGAGGCGGGTCGCATTTTCCTGACGCAGGCGCGGCAGATCCTGCGCGCTACCGAGAGTGCGGTCATCCAGGCGCAGCGCGCACATCGCGGCGAGACCGGCCGGCTGACGGTCGGCTTCTTCGAGCACACGTCCTACACGCTGCTGCCGCCCATCCTGCGCGCCTACCGGGAGCGTTTTCCCTCCGTGGAAATCCTGCTGCGCTGGTTTCCGGTCGTCGAACAGGCGGAGGCGCTGCGCCGGGGTGACGCGGATATCTCCTTCATGCGGCCGGTGCCCGACCTTGAGGACGTGACGTGGGAAACCATCCTCGAAGAGCCGTTCGTGCTGGCCGTGCCGGCAAGGCACCCGTTCGCGAACGCCGAGTCAATCTCGCTGAAGGATTGCGCGCAGGAGCCCTTCATCATGTACATGCCCGAGGCGGCGCCGGACTTCCACGCCATGAACATGCGCATGTGCGCGTCGGCGGGTTTCGTGCCGAAGGTCGTGTCTGAAGTGGGGCAGGTCTACACGCTGGTCGGGTTGGTCAGCTCCGGTGCGGGCATCGGCTTCGTGCCGGCATCGGTCCGGCAGATGAAGTTCGACCACGTCGTCTACAAGCCGATCAAAGGCCGGCAACCAACAGTCGAGATCATGCTCGGCTATAGCCAGCGCACCCCAACGCCGCTGATGACGGCGTTCATCGAGACGGCGAAAAGCATGCTGTAAACGTTTCCCCCGGGCCTCGCTCCCTGTAACGTTGGCGAGGGCCGGAGAATTGCGCGGACGTTCAGTCGCGCCGGGATGCCGGCAATAGGCAGCGGCCGTACGTGGCGGTCGAGCGCCAGCGAGTTGCCGTCGGCCAGGGCGGCCCGCAACAGGCGTGAGAGGAAGTTCTGATAACGCACGGGGCGACGGAACCGCTCGATAGCGGCGCTGCCGACCGACGTGCTGCGCGCATCGGACAAAGGGGCGTATCGAACGTGGCCCCGTCCCAATGCCTGGCCAGCACAACCCCCGGCGAACAGCCGCTACTGGCCGGTCGTGCGCGCCCGCTCGCCTTCCAGCCGCGCCCGCTACAGGGCGGTCTCGGCCAAGGCGCTCGGTGAGGGTGTCGCCCAGCCCTTCGATGCCGAGGGCGATGGCCTCCAGGAAGCTGGCGCTCGCCTCGGGCGTCGTCTCGCGATACCTCGCAAATCCGCTAGCTAACAGCGAGGCGGCAGGCCCGGTCGGCGTCGTCGGGCGGCGCCGCCCCAACGCGGGTTCGATGTCCGCGGCAAGCCGCCGGAGAAAAGGCGTTGAACGCGCGGGTGGTGCCGCTGACCCCCTCCTGCCCGATCAGCATGCGTCCGGTGATCTTCATGACGCCTTCTTCCCAACCAGCGGGCAGCCACCTTCTTCCATCGGCCGGAACGCCTCGTTGGCAGGAATGGTGGCGATGAGCTTGTAGAAGTCGCCCGCATACTTCGATTCCGACGGCTTCTTCACCTCGAACAGATAGAGCGGGTGGATCTTCCGGCCGTCTTCGCGAATGCTGCCCTTGCCGARCAGCTTGTCGTCGGTGGGCATCGCCTTCATCTTCGCGACCACGGCGGCGCCGTCGCCGTCCGCCTTCATCGCCGCCACTGCCTTCAGGTAGTGGATCACCGCCGAGTACGTGCCCGCCTGTGCCATGGTCGGAAACTTGCCGTTGTTGGCGGCGGCGAATTCCTTGCCGAACTTGCGGTTCTCTTCGGTCATGTCCCAGTACCAGGTCTCGCTCAGCAACAGGCCCTGGGCGGCCTTGAGGCCGAGCGCCTGGACGTCGCTGCTGAAGACGAGCAGGCCCGCCAGCTTCTGGCCGCCGGCGGTCACGCCGAACTCGGCAGCCTGTTTGACCGCGCCGATGGTGTCGCCGCCAGCGTTGGCCAAGCCCACTACCTGCGCCTTCGAGGCCTGGGCCTGCAGCAGGTAGGAGGAGAAGTCGTTGCCCGGAAACGGATGCCGGATCTTGCCGAGGACCTTGCCGCCGTTCCTGACGACAACGGCCTCGGTGTCGCGTTCGAGCGAGTGGCCGAAGGCGTAGTCTGCAGTCACGAAGAACCAGCTCTTGCCGCCCGACTTGACAACCGCCTTGCCAGTCCCGTTCGCCAGCGCCCACGTGTCGTAGGCCCAGTGGATCGCATTGGGCGTGCAGGCCTTGCCGGTGAGGTCGGAGGTGCCGCCGCCGGTGACGATCATCACCTTGTTCTTCTCCTTGACGACCTGGTTGACCGCCAGGATGACCGACGAGGTCGGCACGTCGACGATGGCGTCCACCTTGTCCACGTCGAACCAGCGGCGGGCGATGCTCGCCCCGACGTCCGGCTTGTTCTGGTGGTCGGCGGCCACGATCTCCACCTTCAGGCCGTGCTTCTCGGGCGCGAAGTCCTGGACGGCCTTCTTCGCGGCCCAGACCGAGCCGGGACCAGCCAGCCCGGCATAAACGCCGGTCTGGTCGTTGAGCACGCCGATCCGGACCACGCCGTCCGTGATCTCGGCCTGCGCCGTCGAGGCCGCCAGCAGCGCGGCGAGCGAAAGCAGCTTGATGCGAGTGTTCATCCTGTGTCTCCTCTACTGTGGGGATATATATGGGGTGTTCCGTCCAGCGCCCGATTTCACGCCTTTCCTTCCACGCTCCCGCCATGCACGCCTGCTCCGACTGGCGTTTCGTCATGACTTGGTGCTGGCACGGCAGCGTGGCTCGGTGCGGGCCGGCCGCTGCGGTTGCCCGCGATGTTCTGGCACAACGCGTTCAACTCGCCGACGATGCCGCGGCGGAACGCCAGCACGCACACGACGAAGATGCTCCCCATGATCACGGTGATCATGGAACCGACCTTGTCCGCCAAGGCGTTCTGGATGGCGACCACGATGCCCGCGCCCACCACCGGGCCGAAGGCAGTGCCAAGGCCGCCCAACAGCGTCATCAGCACGACTTCGCCTGAGGTGTGCCAGTGCGCGTCGGTCAGCGTGGCAAACTGGAAGACCAGGGTCTTGGTGGCCCCGGCAAGGCCGGCCAGGCCCGCCGAGAGGACGAAGGCCAGCAGTTTGTAGCGCGCGACGTCGTAGCCCAGCGAGGTGGTGCGCGCCTCGTTCTCGCGGATCGCCTTCAGGATCTGGCCGAAAGGCGAATGGATGATGCGGTGGATCAGCCAGAAGGCGAACAAGAAGATCGCCAACACGAAGTAGTACATGCGCAGGTCCGACGCCAGGTCGATCAGGCCGAACAGCCTGCCTCGCGGAATGGCCTGCATGCCGTCCTCGCCGCCGGTGAACGGCGCCTGCAGGAACAGGAAATAGAACATCTGTGCCAACGCAAGCGTGATCATCGCGAAGTAAATGCCCTGCCGGCGGATAGCGAGCGCCCCGACGACAAAGCCCGCGGCGGCCGAGACGGCCGTGCCGAACAGCAGGCCGAGTTCCGGGGTCAGCCCCCAGGTCTTCATGCCGTAGCCCGATATATAGGCCGCCGTGCCGAGGAACGCCGCATGGCCGAACGAGAGCAGGCCGGTATAGCCGAGCAGCAGGTTGAAGGCGCAGGCGAACAAGGCGAAGCACAGCACCTTCATCAGCATCACCGGATAGAGCACGGCCGGGGCCGCCAGCGCGCCCAGCAGCAGGACACCGTAGCCAAGATTTCTCATTTTCATACTCGACCTCACTTTTCCTTGCCAAACAGGCCTGCCGGCCGAACCATCAGCACGATGACCATGATCACGAAGACCACCGTGGCCGACGCCTCCGGATAAAACACCTTGGTCAGTCCTTCGACCACGCCCAGCCCCAGCCCGGCGACGATCGCGCCAAGGATGGAACCCATGCCGCCGATCACCACCACCGCGAACACGACGATGATCAGGTTCGACCCCATCAGCGGACTTAGTTGCCCCGTCGGTGCTGCCAGCACGCCGGCCAGCCCGGCCAGGCCCACGCCGAAGGCATAGGTCAGCATCACCATCACCGGCACGTTGATGCCGAAGGCTTGGGTAATGCTTGGGTTCTCGGTGGCGGCGCGCAGGTAGGCGCCGAGGCGGGTCTTCTCGATCGTGAACCAGGTCAGCAGGCACACTGTGAGCGAGGCGCCGATGACCCACGCGCGGTATTTCGGCAGGAACATGAAGCCGAGGTTGAAGGCGCCGGCCACCTCGTCGGGAATCGAATAGGGCTGCCCCGAGACGCCGAATTGGAAGCGGAACAGGCCTTCGATAATGAGCGCCAGCCCGAAGGTGAGCAGCAGCCCGTACAGGTGGTCGAGCTTGTACAGCCACCGCAGCAGGCCGCGCTCGATGGCGATACCCGCCAGCCCGACCAGCGCCGGCGCCGCCAGCAGCGACCACCAGTAGCTGATGCCGAGATACTCCAGGCCCGCCCAGGCGACGAATGCGCCCACCATGAACAGCGCGCCGTGGGCAAAGTTGATTATGTTGAGCATGCCGAAGATCACGGCAAGCCCGAGGCTGAGAATCGCGTAGAACGAGCCGTTCACCAGCCCGAGCACGAGTTGCCCCAACAGCCCCTGTAGCGGGACTCCCAGAATCGTTGTCATGTTGTCTCCTCCGCAGCGGTCTCAGACACCCAGGAGTTCCTGGAGCAGGTGCTGCTTCTCGTGAATCTCGTGCTGGTGGATCTCCGCGGCGATTTGGCCGTGCTCCACCACGTACATGCGGTCGGCCAGCGGCGCGGCGAACCGGAAGTTCTGCTCCACCAGCACGATCGTGTAGCCCTTCGCCTTGAGGTCGCGGATGACCTGGGCGAGCTTCTGCACGATCACCGGCGCCAGRCCCTCGGAGATYTCGTCSAGCAGCAGCAACCGCGCCCCGCTGCGCAGGATGCGCGCCATCGCCAGCATCTGTTGCTCGCCGCCCGAGAGCCGCGTGCCCTGGCTATGCCGCCGTTCGTAGAGGTTGGGGAACATCGCGTAGATCTCGTCGAGGCTCATCCCGCCGCCACCCACCTGCGGTGGCAGCAGGAGGTTCTCCTCGCACGAGAGGCTGGAATAAATCGCCCGCTCTTCCGGGCAAAAACCGACGCCGAGACGCGCGATGCGATGGGCCGGCATGCCGATTGCCTCGCGGCCGTCGATCATGACCGAGCCGGCGCGCCGCCCCGTCAGGCCCATGATGGCGCGCAGGGTGGTGGTACGGCCTGCCCCGTTGCGGCCGAGCAGGGTCACGCACTCTCCCTCGTTCACCAGCAAGTCGATGCCATGCAGGATGTGCGATTCGCCGTAGAAGGCATGGAGGTCGGTGACCCGCAGGTATTCCGTCGCCATGATCAATGCCCTCCTGGCGCAGCGAGCGCGGTATCAGCGCTGCCCATATAGGCCTCGATGACCTGCGGGTTGGCGGAGACTTCCGCGTATGTGCCCTTGGCCAGCACGCTGCCGCGCGCCAGCACCGTGATGGCGTCGCAGATGCCGGACACCACTTTCATGTTGTGCTCCACCATCAAGATGCTGCGATTGGCCGAGACCTGCTTGATGAGCTGCATGACGCGGTCAACGTCCTCGTGGCCCATGCCCTGCGTGGGCTCGTCGAGCAGCATCAACTCGGGGTCGAGGGCCAGCGTGGTGGCGATTTCCAGCGCGCGCTTGCGGCCGTAGGGCATCTCGGCGGTCGTCATGTCGGCGAAGTCCTCCAGTCCGACGTCGGCGAGCAATGCCATGGCCCTGTCGTCGAGCGATGCGAGGGTTTTCGGCGAGCGCCAGAACTGGAAGGAGATCCCGAGCCTGCGCTGCAGCGGGATACGCACGTTCTCCAGCACGGTCAGGTGCGGAAACACCGCCGAGATCTGGAAGGAGCGCACCACGCCCCGGCGTGCGACCTGCGCCGGCTTCTCGCCGGTGATCTCGGCACCGTTGAACCGGATGGTGCCGCGCGTGGGATCCAGGAACTTGGTAAGGAGGTTGAAGCAGGTTGTCTTGCCTGCGCCGTTCGGACCGATCAGCGCGTGGATGTGCCCACGCCTGACCTTGAGACTGATGTCGTTTACGGCGACAAATCCCTTGAACTCCTTCCTCAGTCCGACGGTTTCAAGAATGAGATCGTTTGCCATGGTCATTTCCGCGCCCGTTGTTGGGACTGCTGGAGAATATGGCCCCACCTAAATCACGTCCAATATATTATTGGTTAGTCATTGACACTTTTTGTGTATATATGTCGGAGGCGCGCAACCAGTCAGTCGCGCGCGAGCCCCTGTAGCCGAGGCGCTTCGAAACCGCCTGCGCACACGTATCCAATGCTTTGGCCACCGGCCCCTCCCAATCGGTATCAACAGTGCCGGTCGGTCCCATGATGGTGATCGCCAGCGCAATGTTTCCCGAATAATCGAACACCGGCGCAGAAAAGGCGACGATCCCTGGCGTGGGATGGTTGATGCTGCGGGACATGTGGCGCGCCCGCGCTTCCTTGATCATTTCCTCGACCACGGCGGCGTCCAGCGGATGTGCAATATCGGGGCCGAGCCGAATGCGATCGTCCAGCAACAGCTTTTCGGTGAACTGACGTGGCAGGAATGCCGAGAAAACCCTGCCGGTCGCCGTATTGGCGAGCGACATGACCGTGCCGGTGCGGATGTTCGTGTGGATGGGATAGGACGCATCGATCAGCCGCACGATGACCGGCCCAAGGTTTCCCCAAACAGCGAGCGCGACCGCGTGCGACGTCTCTTCCGAAAGCGCTTCGGCGAACGGTGTGGCCTCGCGGATCGGGTTCAGCGTCTGCAGGCTGGTTAGCCCGAGCTGGATGGCCATCGGGCCGAGCAGATAGTGACCCGTGACCGGGTCCTGGGCGACGAGCCCGATCTTGCCGAAGCTCACCAGATACGGATGGATCTTGCCGGACGGCATGTTCGCCGCCTTCACGAGATCGCGTAGCGCCATCGGCCTGGCCTCGGAGGCCAGCACCTTCAGGATTTCTCCTCCCACTTCAATCGACTGGATGCCGCGGCGCTCTCGCTCGGGTGCCTGGTCGGTCTGTTCCACGGTATGTCCCTGCCATGAGATGGATAGTGGGCGCAGTATAGCACTAGACATTATCTAATGAACAAGCGTAGGGTTAACGTGTAGATAATTTCAAGCGCGCTAGTACTAATCTAGCAGACATGGTGGCGCCGCTCTTGGCGACCGTACCGCCCGCACTTGAATGGAGAAGTCGATGTCTACACTGCAACAGGAAAAATGTGATGTTCTGGTCATCGGATCAGGCGTCGCCGGCATGTCCGCGGCCATTACTGCCGCCAGCCGGGGGCTGAAGGTCATCGTGGCCGAGAAGGCGAGCTACTACGGCGGCACGACGGCCCGCTCGGGCGGCTGGCTCTGGGTGCCGAACACCCATCTGGGCAAGGCATACGGCCATCACGAACTACCGGACCAGGCGCTGACCTATATCCGGAACCAGGCCGGCGCCGGGTTCGATGAGGCGCGTGTACGCGCCTTTCTGGCGAACGGCCCGAAAGCGATCGAGTTCTTCATGACGAAGACCGCCGTCCAGTTCGACATGCCGCTGACGTTCCCGGACTACCACGCCGAGGCGCCCGGCGCCGCACAGGGTGGCCGCTCGATGGTGACGCGTCCGTACGACGCGCGCGAGCTCGGCCCGCTGCTCAAAACCCTCGGCCCCGTGCTGCCGGAACTGACGGTCTTCGGCGTAACGATCGGCTCCGGCAAGGAGATCGTTCACTTCATGCGGGTGACGCGATCGCTGCAGTCCGCTTGGTATGTCACCAAACGTCTGACCAAACATTTCCTCGAGGTGATGAAGTACGGGCGGGGCATGACGCTGACCAACGGCAACGCGCTGGCCGCGCGGCTCGCGAAGTCGGCGGCCGACCTGTCGATCCCGGTATGGCTGTCGTCGCCTGCCGTGCAGTTGTTGCAGGAGGGGGGGCGCGTCTCCGGCGCGGTGCTTGAGCGCGACGGCCAGCGGGTCAGCGTGAAGGCGCGTCACGGTGTGGTGCTGGCCAGCGGCGGATTCCCGCACAACCTCGAGCGGCGCAAGGAGACTTACCCGCACGTGAAGGCCGGGCACGGCCACTTCTCGCCAACGCCGCAGACCAATGTGGGCGACGGCATGCGCATGGCCGAAGAGGTGGGCGGTGTGTTCGACAAGACCCTGTCGAATGCCGCCGCGTGGACGCCTATGTCGCTCGTGCCGCGCAAGGACGGCACGACCGGCATCATGCCCCACTTCATCGACCGGGCGAAACCAGGCGTGATTGCCGTCAGCCTGGATGGCAAGCGCTTCGCCAACGAGGCGAACTCATACCACGATCTCGTGCAGGCGATGATCGCCGCCTCGAAGGGCAAGCCGGAGACGGCGTGCTGGCTGATCGCCGACCATGCGGCGATCCGGCGCTACGGCCTCGGCTTCGTGAAGCCGTTCCCGATGCCGCTCGGGCCGCATCTGCGCAACGGCTACCTCAAGCGCGGCAAGACGATCGAGGACCTTGCGAAGCAGATCGGTGTCTATCCGGCGACACTCGCCGCCACCGTTCGCCAGTACAACGAAGCGGCGCAGTACGGCCGCGATCCCGAGTTTGGGCGCGGCAGCAAAGCCTACAACCGCTACCAGGGCGACGCGCTGCACACGCCCAATCCCTGCGTCGCACCGCTGGCCAACGGTCCGTTCTATGCGCTCAAGCTCGTACCGGGCGACCTTGGCTCATTCATGGGCATCCGTACGAACGAGCACGCCCAAGTCGTCTCCCGGGACGGCGATCCGATCCTCGGCCTCTACGCAGCGGGCAACGATGCGGCAAGCATCATGGGCGGCGAATACAGCGGTGCGGGCATCACGCTCGGCCCGGGTCTGACCTTTGGCTATGTCGCGGGCAACCACATCGCCGATCACGTTCAGGCCACGCTCCCGAAAGCGAGTGTGGCTGCGGCGCGCGAGCCTCTGGCTATGCACTGAGTTCCGTACCCGATCTTTGTCACCCACGCGGCCGCATTGCGGCGGCCGCGTGGCGGCGTTCACCCTGAATTTCCCTCGATTGCAATCATGATGATTCCTCAACTCCTGACCGGGAAGGTCGCTTTCATAACCGGCGCGGGCCAGGGCAACGGCCGGGCCATCGCCATCGGCCTCGCAGAAGCCGGCGCGACGGTCGTCGTGACCGACATGAACGAAGCCAATGCCGACGAGACGGCGGCGATGATCGATGCCCGTGGACATGCGGCACGAGCCTGCGCGCTGGACGTGACCGATGCCGCGCAATGCCGCGCCGTCGCCGAAGAGATCACCGCCTGCGTCGGCCCCGTCGACGTSCTGGTGAACAACGCCGGCATACTCATTCGCGAGGGCATCGACAGCGAGAATGCGCTGGCCAACCTGCAGCGGGTGATGAAGGTCAACCACGAAGGGACTTTCAACGTCTGCCACGCGTGGCTGCCGGCCCTGCGGCAGACCCGTGGCGCCATTGTCAACGTCGCGTCCATCGCGTCGCTTTCGGGCCAGCCGAACACGCTCGGCTACTCGCCCTCGAAGGGCGCGGTGAAGATGCTGACCCAGTCGCTGGCAGCCGACCTCGCGCGCGACGGTGTGCGCGTCAATGCCATTGCACCGGGCGTCATCGAAACGCCCATGACCGTTTCCACGCGCACGGACCCGGCGAAGCTCGAACGCTTCATGTCCCGCATCCCAATGAACCGGGTTGGGCAACCCGAAGAGCTGGTGGGCGCGGTGCTGTTTCTCGCCTCGTCGATGTCCACCTATGTGACCGGCGTGACCCTGCCCGTGGACGGCGGGTACCTCGCCGCCTGACCCTCACAAACGAGGCAAGCGCGCACAGCGCGCTTGCCCGCCCATCCAGGAGACAACGATGAAACAGGCATCCCGCACCATAGACGTGCAGTCCTTCATCGACGCCGAACGCTTTTCCCCTTGCCAGTGGCTGGTCCTCGCCTTCTGCTTCCTCGTCGTGGCGGCTGACGGCTATGACACGGCGGCAATCGGCTTTATCGCACCGGCGCTGGCGCACGAGTGGGGCATCGGCCGCGGCGAACTTGGTGTCGTCATGAGCGCAGCACTGGGTGGCCTGAGCCTGGGCGCGATCTTCGCGGGACCCGTGGCGGATCGCATTGGCCGGAAGACGGTACTGGTGGCGGCCGTCACGTGCTTCGGAGGATGGACACTCGTTGCCGCCCATGCACAGACCGTCGGCACATTGACTGTCCTGCGCTTCCTGACCGGACTCGGGCTCGGTGCGGCCATGCCGACGACCATCACGATGATGTCGGAATACGCGCCGTCGCGTCTGCGTTCCCTTGCGGTGAATGCCATGTACTGCGGCTTCTCCGGTGGGCTGGTGGCGGGCGGTGCGGCATCGGCCTGGCTGATTCCTCATTTCGGCTGGCGAAGCGTGTTGACGGCTGGCGGCATCGCGCCGCTGATACTCGCCGTGCTGCTCCTTGCACTGCTTCCGGAGTCGGCCCAGTTCCTGGCGGTGCGCGCCGGGGCGCCCGAGCGGATCGCGCGCATCCTGAAGCGCATTGCGCCTCGGCAATCGCTCGAACACTGCGTGTTCGTCGCGCCGATGGCTTCGGCAGGCAAGGCGGGAAAGGCGTCGGCTCTTGCACTCATCCTGTCGGCCGGATACCGGCGGCGCACGTTCCTGCTCTGGCTGTCGTGCTTCATGGGTCTGGTGATCTATTACCTGATGACGAACTGGATGCCGACGCTGTTCCGTGAAGCCGGATTCAGCGTGGAACGTGGCGCGTTGCTGGCCTCCCTGTTTCCCCTTGGCGGCTTGCTCGGCAACCTTGTTGCGGGCTGGCTCATGGACCGCTTCAATGCCAACCGTACCATCGTCGTAGCGTACCTGCTGGCCGCTGTGCTCGTCATCGTGGTGGGACGCGGTGTCGATCATCCGGAGTTCCTCGGCATCTCGCTTTTCCTTTGTGGCACCCTGGTCACGAGCGGGGCAACTTCGATGTCCACCTATGCCGCAGGCCTCTATCCGACCGAGGCGCGTACGACGGGCGTGGCGTGGATGCAGGGCATCGGGCGGATCGGCGGCATGGCCGGCGCCTTCATCGGCGCAGGCCTTCTCGGTCTTGGCTGGGGTTTCGGCGATGTATTCGGCCTGCTCGCCGTGCCGGCGCTGCTCGCGGCAGGGTCGGTCTTCATGATCGCGAAGCCCCGGCACGCCTATCCGATGGCAAGGGTGGCGGAGTGAGGCGGTTCGGAGCTCTCGCCATTGCGGCGGTCATGAGCATGGCGTCCATGCGCGCCTGTGACGCCTTGCTTCCGGCACTGTCGTCGGACTTCGATGTACCCATTGGCATGGCGGCGTGGTCCATCTCCGCGTTCGCGCTGGCCTATGGCCTGATGCAGCTCGTATTTGGACCGCTCGGCGACCGCTTCGGCAAACTCCGCGTCGTCACCATTGCGCTGGCAGGCTGCGCCGTTGCGAACGTCATGGCCGCCGTGGCCCCGACCATGCCCGCCCTCGCGCTGGCCCGGGGACTCTCGGGCGCAGCCGCGGCGGGTGTCATCCCCATGAGCATGGCGATGATCGGCGATACGGTTCCGGTCAGGGACCGGCAGCAGGTGCTTGCCCGCTTCTTCCTCGCGACCATCGGCGGGATGATCGGTGGCCAGTGGATATCCGGGCTGATCGCCGACTGGCTGCACTGGCGCATTGCGTTCGGGGTGCTAGCGGCGGGCTCCGGCGTCGCGGCGCTCGTCGTGTGGATGCAGGGATCGGGCATGGTCTCCGACCTGATTGCCAGGCGTTCATTCGGGGAGCRGTTCCGCAGCGTGCTGGGGCAGCCACGCGCCAGACTGGTGTTCGCAGTGACGGCAATCGAAGGCCTGTTCACCCTGACGGGATTTGCCTTTGTGCCGACATATCTGCACGGCCGCTTCGGGCTCGGCCTGGGTACGGCCGGCGTGGTGGTGGCGATGTATGGCGTCGGTGGCCTGGTATATGTGGCGCTGTCCGGCGTGCTGATCAGGCGTCTGGGCTCTGATGTGCTGGCCGCCCTCGGAGGCGCGCTCCTGGGTGCCGCCTTCGCCATCGTCGCGGTCGGACCACGGTGGGAATGGAGCGTGCCCGGATGCTTCCTCGGCGGACTCGGCTTCTACATGCTTCACAACACCTTGCAGACCCAGGCGACCGAGGTGTTCCCGCCATCGCGCGGTACGGCGGTCGGGCTGTTTGCCGCGAGCCTGTTCCTTGGGCAGGCGCTCGGCCTGAGCGGCGCTGCGGCCGTCGCCGGCACCTTCGGCGAGCGATGGCTGTTTGCCGCCGCCGCCGTGGCTCTTCCCCTTCTCGGCATGGCATTCGGAGGACGGCTCCGCACAGACGGTCCCCGTCACCGTCCCGGATAGCTGCCATAGATGCCTGCCACCTGCCCGCCATCGAACCAGTTTGCGAAGCGATCACGACGCTGATCGCTGCTGGCTTCCACTTCCCGATTCACCTGACGACGGGCCGTTCGGCACGTCTATTATAGGAAATCCCTTTTTTTAGAACCCGAACCGAACATGCATCAAGACAACTGGAGGAATCCAAGATGCAAGACTTGACGACAAGAAGCGGTATCACGCTGCTGCGTGGCGCTCTCCCTGCTGGGTGCCACAGGATTGGCCCATTTCGAAGTGACCCTGTATGGCGTAGTTGATAGCGGCATCGAATACGCCAATCACCAGCCCGGGAATGGAGACAGCGTCTATCGCGTGACTTCCGGAAATATCGCCGGCTCCCGCTGGGGACTTCGGGGTACCGAAAACCTCGGAAACGGTGTGCAAGGCGTGTTCGTACTTGAGAGCGGGTTCGACGTCGACACCGGAAAATCCGACCAGGGTGGCCGCCTCTTCGGCCGCATGGCCTATGTCGGACTGCAGGGATTGTGGGGGAGCTTTGATTCCGCTGCAATATGCGACGGTTCGCAAGCCCAGCAGCCACGCCGAGCACGAATTGATCGGGCGACGGCGCGGCCCAACGATGAAGCTGGGCCTGGCGCTGCACATTGGCTTTTTGCGCATGAGCGGCTGCCTATTGGATGCGTTCAGTATCCTGCCACCAGTACTGCTTCGCCACCTCGGCACGGAACTCGGCATCAATACGCCGGATCTGGCATCCTTGCGGGCGCTCTACGCGCGTGGGCGAACGCTCTCCGACCATCAACTGCTGGCCTGCCAGACGCTTGGGTTTCGTTGGATAACGGTACATCAGCGTCGAGCCCTTGTGCGGGCGCTGCGTGACGAAGTGCTGCATTGCGCCGATCGGGACCGACTGCTGTCATATGGGGTCATCGTACTTTTGATGCGAAATCTGGCGGTTCTGCCCTGAAAACCCTTTGGAATCAGTTACCTGTGAGATCGGCGGGTACGCGGYGCCAAGTACCCTGGAAAGCCTTGCCGCAAGCGGCATCCCGGCTTGCTAGCGCCAGATTTCGCACCAAAAGTACGATGACCCCCACCGGCGCGGGTCCGTGTCTTCAGGACGAGTCCGTACCGGTATCCACCTCGCGGGCGCCGTTAGAAGCCCGGTAAGAGGGCTTGCTCGCTCATATCGCTGACGACCAGTAGCCGGCCGGTCTGAAAGTAGGTTGAATCGCTATCCGAGGGTCGGCCGGGATTCGGGCGCCTCCCGTTAGAGTGCCGGTGCGAGCTGGGCGTTATCCGGCCGCAACTTGCGACCGGCCGGCTCGGCCGAACAGTAGTCACTCACCCCTTCGAGTCGCTCGCCAGATCACCATTTAGCGGGACGTACCTTTCACCAGTCGAGTACTGGCGCGCTTCCTTGTTGCAGCCTCTTTCGGGGTTGCAGGCGAGTTCGCCACCTTTGCTTTACCGGCAACAACGTTGCCAGATGTTGATTTACGTGGCCCAGCAGATAGCTTGACTGGTAACGTCTTTGTTACCGATTTATTGTCCTCCGCAGTCTTCGCGTTCGCAGGTGGCTTGCGGGCTGTCGAGACAGCCGACCTGGTCGCCTTCTTCGCTGTCACCTTACCTGCCGGTGGCTTGTTACGTCCAGCAGCAGGCTTCGGCGGTGGGTAAGCGTCGGCCATCTCGATGCCAAACACATCGGCCACCAGCGCGTCGTCGAGCACCTTGCTGGTAGCGGGTCGCTTTGTGGCTTTGGGCAGGCCAGCGCCAGCCTGCCTGACAAGATCATTGACATCGACGCGGCGCAAGGCGAAGAGCAATGCCGGCTGTTGGTCGAGCCGCGCGCCGATGCCGTAGAGTACGGCAGCAACGTGCTTGCACATTGACGCCCAGTCCGGGCAACTGCAATTAAACTTGATTTCTTTCGGCACCGGGAAAAGACCGGTGCCAGGTTTGCAGAGGCGCTCCATCACGGATGTCGAGAGCTTGCCCTGCAATAGCTCCACGATCGAATCGATCGACCCCGCGCAATCGGCGCCGATCGCCCGCCATTGCTTTTCAGGACACGCAGTCACGGTCACAGCGACCGTGTAGAGGCTCGAACCCATTACCTGCGCGCGGACTTCGCCTGCCGTGATCTGCAGGTCGATCACGGAACCGTTGCGCACATAGGTACGGCCGCGCGGCAGCCGGTTGGCATAGTCACTGTAGCCTTCCAGATTGTCGCACCAGGCCTTGCCCCAGAAGGTCTTGGCGATGGCGCCGCGATACGACGCGATTGGCGACAGGACCGCACCAGCCTTCTTCGCCTTCGCGGCGGCCAGTTCAGCCTTTTTTCTTCGCTCGGCGACCGAGACATAGGGCTTCCATCCCCCGTAACCGTAACCCATTGCGATTCCTGTTGACGATCAGTTTTCCTGCGCGGCATAAACGTCGAGCTTCACGAGATCGAGCAATTCACGATCGCTCATCTCGGTGAGCAGGAGTTCCGCGCCGCCCTCCAGCACATCCTTCACCAATTGCTGCTTGGCCTCGATCAATTGGTCGATACGGTCTTCGATCGTGCCACGGCAGATAAACTTATGCACCAGGACGTTCCTCTGCTGGCCGATACGGAATGCACGATCAGTCGCCTGGTTTTCCACGGCCGGGTTCCACCAGCGGTCGTAGTGGATCACATGTGAAGCGGCGGTGAGATTCAGACCCGCCCCACCGGCCTTGAGCGAGAGCACGAAGAAGGGTGTCAGCTCATCCTCCTGGAATCGCTTGACCAATTCGCGGCGCTTGGCTACCGGGGTGCCGCCATGGAGTACCAGACCTTCGCGGCCGAAGATCGAACCCAGGAATGCCGCCAGCGGTTCAGTGGTCTCGCGGAATTGGGTGAATACCAGTACCTTTTCCTGCTTGGCGGCAATGACTTCGGCCAGTTGGCGCAGGCGGGCGAACTTGCCGCTGTCTTCCGCCTTCCAGGCCGCGTCGCCCAACCACTGCGATGGATGGTTGCATATCTGTTTGAAGCGCATCAGGAAGCTCAGCACGACACCCTTGCGACCGATGCCTTCGGCGTCTTCAAGCGCGGCGGCCAGATCCTTCACCGCACGCTGATAAAGTGCCGCCTGGCTCGGGCTCAGGTGGCACCAGGCCTTGAGTTCGGTCTTGTCCGGAAGGTCGTCGATTACCCGCTTGTCGGTCTTCAGGCGGCGCAGGATGTAGGGGCGTACGAGCGTTCGCAGCGGACCGAAGTGCTCGGCCTTCGCCAGCCGCCTAGTAAAGTTGGCAAAGACTTTGTCTGAGCCCAGTAATCCGGGATGGGTGAAATCGAAAATGGACCACAGATCGGACAGGCGGTTTTCCACGGGGGTTCCGGTCAGCGCGATGCGCGATTGTGCCTGGAGCTGCTTGACCTGTCGCGTTTGCTTGGCGCCCGGATTCTTGATCGCCTGCGCTTCGTCGATAACGGCAACGCGCCATTGGATGGCCCCCAGTACCGGCTGGCGAAGAAGCGAGCCATAGCTGGTGATGACGAGATCGATGTCCGCAAGCCGCGCGGGGTCCAGCGCGCGCAATTCGGCCGCCGGCATGACCGACGGATGGGCGATCAGTAGGCGCAAGCCGGGGGCAAAGCGCTCGGCCTCTGCCGCCCAGTTGGCCAGCAGCGATGCGGGGGCGACCAGCAGACTGGGCCGAACCTCGGCGCTTTCGCGCTTCAGCACGAGCAGCAGCGAGAGTACCTGCATGGTCTTGCCCAGACCCATATCATCCGCCAGGCAAGCGCCCAGTCCGAGCCGGGTGAGCAGGTACAACCACCGCACGCCGACCTGTTGGTAGGGCCGCAGGTTAGCCTTGAGTTCCGGTCCCGGGCTGATCTGCGCCAACCCCTCCGGCTGACGCAACTCCTGCAGGATGTCGGCCAGCCAGGGCCCTGCAACAAGCTGCGACCAGTCGCGGTCAGCGGGGTCGGCGCTCTCGTCGAGCGAAACACCCGCCAGAAGGCGTAGGGCCTCATTAAAGGGCAGACCAGTTTGCGCCGCCTTTTCCATGGCCTCGAATCGCTTCATGAGGCGACTAAGCTTCTTCTTGTCCACCTCGATCCAGCGACCACGGATGAGTTGCAAGCCATCGGCGCCTTTGAGCAGATCCCTGACCTCGGAGGCGCTGAGACGCTCGCCGTCGAGGGAGACCTCCATGCTGAAATCGAGCAACGCGTCCTTGCCCAGGAGCGAAGGCGGTCGTGCTCCGACGCTGGCTTTCACAACGGGACGAGCAGGGCGGCCAGCCTGCCAGACGCCTGGCGCGCGTACGACAATCCCGGCGGATTCGAGTTTGGAGAGGTCCGAGAGAAGGCGATGGGCGTCGAGCGGCGTCCAGCGCAGCGGATGGTATATCTCGCCGGTATCCACCATGTCGCGAAGCCAATCGCAGTGTTCCGCAGCGCGCTGCACCGGCAGCAGTAACGACAGGAGCTGCGCCTTGCTCCTGGCTCCCGAAAATTCCGCCAGGGCTTGCGACAGTGGTTGGTGTTGCGCTTTGCCATGGGCCGACAGGCGCGAGGTGTAAGTCGCAAGGAAGGCGAACGGTGACTCCGGGTCCTTGCGGTTCTCAGCGAGGTTGAAATGCACACGGCCGACGAGATTCCAGGCCGGGTGGCGCGACTTGAGGAAGTCCTGAAGCGAGACGTTTGCGGTCGCCAGTTCCTGGTGCAAGGCAGTATCGATCTCGCCCCACAACGTGGCCAGCACATCTGGCGTTAGATACTCGCCGCCCGTCATCGGCGGCGCATCGGCAATCATGGCATCAAAATCATTGGCAGCAGGCGTTGCGACCACGATTTCGCCGCCTTCGGGCGTAGCGCACAAGGCGGTGACATAGCGCGCGGCAAAATCGCGCCACCAGGCCCATGCGGGGGGCAATATGCGGCCGATTTCCGCCGTTCCCAAATGCAGCAGGCCATGCCCCGCGCCAAACGCAAACGAACTCCCAAGCCGCAGTCGCGTTTCATCTGCCAATATTGGCGCGGCGTCCTCCGGCACCGCAAGCAGGTGTCCGCCGGGTGTCAGGTGTGGCGCGAGAATGTCGGGAGCAGTCAAAGGCACCAGTCCCAATCGCACTGTTGCAGCGAGCGCTGAAGCCGCATGTTTTCAAGGGAAGCGGCTGCGGAAGCAACCAGCAGGCCCTCCGGCCTAATTCCAACTGGGCGAATCTCCGATTGCGTCTGGTCCGAACGAATTAACGGGTCGACCAACCGTCCGGGGTATGCCTTTCCGCTGCGCTGCACATGCCTCGTGAACTGTCTATTCATCTGCTGTAGGACAAACTGATTGCTACGCATTAACCGACGGAAGTTCACTCCCGGCTCTGCTGCCGGGGGACCACTTTCAACCTTCGAGGCGGCCCCGCGCGAATTTCCGAATCTTGCCAAAAGAAACACGACTTTCCATGAAAGGGTGCCAAAACCTCAGTCACGCGAGATTGGATGCCGATGGCAGCTCCCGCCCGCGCGGTGGAAATCAACTGGCGCGCTTGTTACAAACGAGTAAATGGCGGAGTGTCCCGAATGGCCGGTATGGGACATCCTTAGAGGACGCCGAGCAACTGCTTAAAACAAAGGGAGCCGCGCTAGGGCTCCCTTCACCTTGCACGTCGACAATGGCTTAGGCAGCGGCGTCCTTGAGCTTCTTCATCGGACGGACCTTCACCTTGACGGTCGCCGGCTTTGCAGCAAACCACTGATCCTCTCCGGTGAACGGGTTCTTGCCGAAGCGCTTCTTGGTCGCCGGCACTTGGGTGGCGACCACCTTGAACAGGCCGGGCAGGGTGAATTCGCCCGCGCCTTTCTTGTGCACTGCGCTCAACACCGTGTTTTCCAGATGGGCCAACACGGTCTTGACGGTCTTGGCATCCAGTTCGGTTTGCGCGACAAGGTGAGCGAGCAGGCTGGACTTGTTGAACTTGTCACTCAGCGGCTTGGCGACCGGTGCAGCTGCGGCGGCCTTTTTCGCTGGCGCCGCCTTCTTGGCCGCAGCCTTCACCGGGGCTTTGGTTGCCGGTGCCTTCTTGGCTGCAGGCTTGGCAGGGGTCTTCGCGACAGCTTTAGCTTTAGTTACCATGGGATTGAAGCCTCAATTTCTAGTGGTTTGGGCGCTGACCTGCCAGAGGCATGAGCGCTCGCTGGAGCATAGCAAAAACCGCGCTGCATGTGGGCTTGCCGCCGACCCGAGAGGACGCGCCGGGGCTCGCTCAAGTGCTTTCATTTTGACGGCGGCGGCAATCCGGCTGCAGGTTCGGAAACGGGCAAAGCCAAGCAGTTCGCTGATCGCATCGCTGGGCTGGCCCGCGAGCGGTTGGCGGCGGCAGAAGGTATTGCGGAATTCGCGGACTCATGTCATCAACCTCAAAAGGCGATCGCCCCCAGTGCAGCGCGTACGATCCTCACGAGGCTGATCTCGGTGATCGCGGTGCCGGAAGCTTGCGGGAGAACGCCAGGTCACCGGCTATCGGCATGGTGGCTCGGCGGGCCTACCAGGTCGAGAGAATCGGGACGGAGAAGGATGCGACGTGGCCAGTGCGGGTATCACCGCCCCATGCGCCGGAGCCCGGAGTAGCCGCGGGCTGCTGGTCAACTACCTGTGCGGCGCGCTCTCTGCCACTGTGACGCCGGTGCCGAGGAAGAATGCGCCGATTGCTCGGCTGCGCAGTTTAACAAGATCGTCGCCGGCATGCGGCTGCACGTACGTCGGCACGCGGGTGTCGGCATCCTCGGGCAGATAGATGCAAAGAGGGTCGTCCCGCGGCTACCGGCCGTCGCGTACCAATTTCTCGGCGGTGTTGGCTTGCCGGACCTCGATGGCGAGAGCAATTGATGACGCTGGATGTGAAGTCGGAGCCAGGTCCCACTGCCTCGCGCCGGAAAACCAATCCATAACACCTTAGCCATACGTTGCAGTGGGGAAAAGGCTCTGGTTAAGTCCTCGTAAAACACCAGGAGGATCGCACGGACCACCCGTACTTCGCGTCGGACGGATCACGAACGAGTCCTACGGTACAACCCTTGCTCGCGCCATACACCGTTCGAACCAGGGCCTTATCACCCGCGATCTTGGGCTTTTCGCTGACCCCAACCGGATTCTCGGTGAACGTTCGACGAACAAAGGCTGCCGCCGCCAGCTCCGCCGCCTTGGCGGTGCCGGGAGCTGTTGGCTTGTCAGACTGGGCGAATCCGACGGCCAGTGCCACGATCACAGCGCCGGCTAACGCGGCCTGCCGAGGTCCTTTACCGGTTGGGCATCGCCTATTTCCGACCATTCACTGAGCGGCCATGCTTACAACCATGCCGTCGGCGGCAAGCTTGTCCCCCAGTGCCTGCGCCTTGAGCGGATCACCCCCGATAATGACCACCTTGCCGACGTCCAGGCAGCGGATCTGAGTCGCCAATGCCTCGACGGACGTCGTCGGACATTTTGTCAGCGGAAACATCAAGCTCTTGGGCGGCATATTCAGTTCTCATCATTGCAGCGCATGTCCGGTCGCGCCATTGCGCCTCGGCGTACACGCATCGATGATAGCGTCGCACGGCCGTAATTTCACCCCCACTGCCGGGGGCCGGGAGTTTCCATGCCGGTCTCCTGGGAGAAGGCTCGAGCAATTGTCGTCCAAAGGCATCATAGCGGCTCCCGACCGCGCTGCGGAGATAGCCGCGATTCCCGGGGAGGTCTCCCGCGACAGGGAGTCTCAATGGCGGAGTCGGACAATTTGTTGTCTAGATAAACCTGCGTACCAAAGTCTCGACCAAGCCTTAAGCCCCGCATAAGCAGGTGATGTTGGCGAAGTGATTGGACCGTACCGCAAGCGCGAGCTTGCGCTGGGCCTGCGGAAATCCGCCTTTAGCTTCCGCGCACATAGGCGGCGTCCGGCGCTTGTCCGCAGCCTGAGTTCGCCGCGCAGGCACTGCGGGATCACGACACTACTGTGGCAAGGACTACATTTGTGGGCGACCCTGCCTTTCCTGCACCCCGGAATGCCCGTGTCATGCGGAGACAAGCAGCGGGAATCTGCGGATGTAGAACGTCAGGACGCGAGCAAGAGCAAAGCCAAGGCTAAATGATCCCCACAGCGACACATGTCAGTACCTTTTCCCCTTGAGTGCGCCCACCAGAAAACCCTGGATCGAGCCAGCGGCAACTCGAGGAGCTGCGTACTCAATTCTCGACGGAGCTGGAGCCCAGCCGCGAACAGGTGACCGTCGCGCAGGAGCGCGCCAGCGCTACCGAGCGTGCACACCGAGCTAGCGGCGGTGGCCGGGGCTCCGGAGCGGGCACGGCTGCAGGCCGAGCGCGACACGATCAGCCTGCTGTTGGGGGGAGGCAGAACAGGCGCTTGGGGCGGTGCGCTAGTCGCCGGTACAATGTGCGCAGATCGTTGTACTCGAGATAGGGCTAACTGGAGCGTTTGTGGAGAAACCGAGTCGTGCAATGAACGTCCATCTAGGCGCGGACCTAAAGGCTCGCTGGACGGGATACTGCGTGGTCCCGGACAAGTTGCCCGACGCGCTCCTCGAGGACCCGAAAGGCCTTGAGGTTGAGGTGATGTGTATTAGCTGGGACTCGATCTGACAGATAGTCGGGCTGTTGAATCGAGAAGCGCGACTCAATGCGGGATCAGTTTCTCCTTGGCGAGTTCCAGCGAGTCGAGGAAGGTGCGCATGGGCGTTTTGCCGTAACACCATCGCCCCTGATG
>NZ_JBFTLX010000163.1:0-15452 GCF_056396665.1 Cupriavidus sp. 05T313
GCCGTATGGCGGGTCGCTACCATGGGTCCCTCTTTTCCGCTCTTTTCGCCGGATCCCGAGGCGCCCCATACGGCCTGGTACACCTTGACGGCTCGCTTCGCATCGCGTTGGGGTGTGGCCCGCCCTTGGGGGCGCTCCACACGGCTACACCGAAATTTGGTCTGGCGATATCGCCTTTTTTGGGCGGCGAGGCAGAGGGCGGGCGCTCGCCAGGCCACGGTGCGGTCCAAAGCCAATTGGCTTCACTTCCTAGCTGACGATTCCCAGGTGCCAGGGCACGAACTCGTTGTCTCCCAGCCCCAGTGCTTCGCTCTTGGTCGGATGGCCCGAAGCGGCCTCCAGGATGTGTTCGAAGATCCGCTGCCCCATTTGCTCCACGCTGAGTTCGCCGTCCAGCACCAGCCCGCAGTTGATGTCCATATCGCTTTCCAGCCGGGTGTACATCGGCGTATTGCTTGCCAGCTTGATGGTGGGCGCGGGCTTGGAGCCGAACATGGAGCCGCGGCCGGTGGTGAAGCAGATCAGGTTGGCGCCGCTGGCAATCTGGCCGGTGGCGGCTACCGGATCGTAGCCGGGGGAGTCCATGAAGACGAAGCCTGCCTGCTCGATCGGCTCGGCGTATTCGTAGACGGCCTGCAGCGGCGTGGTGCCGCCTTTCATGGCGGAGCCCAGCGATTTCTCGAAGATATTGGCCAGGCCACCTTGCTGGTTGCCGTGGCCGACCACGCCGTTGAACTGGGCGTTCTGGCCGGCGGTGTAGCGTTCCCACCAGGCCAGGCGGTCCAGCAGTTTCTGGCCGACTTCGGGTGTCACGGCGCGGCGCGTGAGCATGTATTCGACGCCGTGGATCTCCGGGGTTTCCGACAGGATGGCGGTGCCGCCGTGGCGTACCAGGATATCCATCGCCGCGCCCAGCGCCGGGTTGGCGCTGATGCCGGAGAAGCCGTCCGAGCCGCCGCATTCCAGGCCGATCTTCAGGTGGCTGGCGCTTACCGGCTGGCGTACCGCGGCGTTGGCGCCCGGCAGCATGTCTTCGATGGCGCGGATGCCGGCCTGGATGGTGGCCGCCGTGCCACCGGTGTCCTGCATGACCATGGTGCGTACGTGGCTGCCGGGCACCAGGCCTTGCGATTCCACCAGCCCCGCTACCTGGTTGCGCTCGCAGCCCAGGCCGACGATCAGTACGCCGGCCAGGTTGGGATGGCGGGCGTAGCCGGCCAGCGTGCGGCGCAACACGTCGAAGTGCTCGCTGGGCGAGGACATGCCGCAGCCGCTGGTCTGGGCGAAGGCGGCCACGCCATCCACATTGGGATAGGCCGCCATGCGCTCGGGCGTGAAGTGGTCGGCGATATGCCGGATCACCGTGGCCGARCAGTTCACCGASGASAGGATGCCGATGAAGTTGCGCGTGCCGACMCGGCCATCSGGCCGCACRWAGCCCATGAAGGTGGCGCGCTCKGCCTCGGRCACATAGTCCACCGGCCGTACGTCCTCGCAAAAGCCGGGGTCGCGGTAGAAATCCACCAGCGCGAGATTGTGCGAGTGGACGTGGTCGCCGGCCTCGATATCGCGCTCGGCCACGCCGATCACGGTGTCGAACTTGCGTACCTGCGTGCCCCTGGCAATGGCGCAGGCGGCGATCTTGTGCCCGGCGGGCACTTGCGCGCGCACGCGCAGGCCCAGTTCGGGGAGGTTCTGGCCGAGGCTGAGGGCGTCCCGTGCGATCAGGACGTTGTCGTTGGCGTGCAGGCGGATGAGGGCGGCGGCGTTCACGGGGCGGTCAACCTTGTTGCAGCAGCTCTTTGAGCTTGAGGCGCTGGATCAGKTGGGTYTCCTGKTCGTACACGGTGCTGATGTAGCGCTTGTATTCCGGACCGTCCAGGTACATGACAGGCGCGTCGATGCGGGCCGCGACCTGCTGGAACTCCTTGCTGGCCACGGCTAGCCGGAAGGCGTCGCGCAGCTTCTTTTCCACGGCGGGGTCCAGGCCGACCGGCGCGCCGATGCCGTTGGGGGCTTCCACCACCACCTTGTAGCCGAGTTCCTTGAGCGTGGGCGTGTCCTTGAAGCGCGGCGTGCGCTGGTCGCCCCAGGTCGCCAGCAGGCGCAGCTTGCCGGCTTCCACGTGGGGCGCCCACGAGCTGGAATCGGCCAGCAGGTCGACCTGTCCGGCCAGCACGTCCTGCAGCGCCTGCGCGCCGCCCTTGTAGGCGATGGCATTGAAGCGGATGCCGGCGGCCTGCGCGAATTCCTCCATGCCCACGTGGGTGGCGCCGCCGATGCCGGCATGCGCGTAGGTAAGCTTGCCGGGGTGCGCCTTGGCTTCCGCCACCACTTCCTTGAGCGACTTGAAGCGCGAGTTCGCCGGCACCGCGATGCCGAAGGTCTGGCCGGAAGTGCGGGCGAGGTAGGTGAGTTCGGTGCGCGGATCGAGTTGCAGCATGCCGAGTTGCGAGAAGCGCGTCACCGAGATCGGGATCTGGCCGATGGTGTAGCCGTCCGGCTTGGCGCGGGCCAGCGCCTTGGTGCCGATCATGCCCGAGGCGCCGGCGCGGTTTTCCACCACGATCGATTGCTTGAGTACGCCCGACGCCACCTGGCACAGCGCGCGCATCGACTGGTCGGCGGTGCCGCCGACAGGCCACGGGCAGATAAAGGTGATGGGACGTTCCGGATACTCGCCAGCCCGTGCGAAGCCCGGCAGCAGCAGGCCTGCGGTACCGGTCGCGGCGGCCGCGGCCCCGCCGATGAGCAGGCGGCGTCGCCCGGGATTGATGCCGTGGGGTGCGGTCATGTGTCGTCCTCGCAGGATGTCATTATTGGAGTCATGGGCCGGTGGCGGTGTTCACCGGTCAGGCTGGATTGTGGCAAAGCGCTTCATAACAATCCAATCAATGATCGGAATGGCTTCATAACCTTAAAGTTAAGTAGAAGTTGGGTAGAATCCCGCCATGCCCCAGATCGACCGCGCGCTGCGCTCCAATATCAAGCTACGCCACCTGCAACTGGTGGTGGCGCTGGACGAGTTCCGCCATCTCGGCCATACCGCCGACTTCCTCTCCGTGAGCCAGCCGGCCGTCTCCAAGATGCTCACCGAGGTGGAGAAGACGCTCGGCCTGACGCTCTTCACACGCTCCACGCGCGGCACGGAGCCGACGCCGGCGGGCGCCTCGCTGGTGCGCTTTGCCCGCTCGGTGCTGGCGCAATACGAGCGCACCCGCGATGAGATCGCCGCGGAGGCCAGCGGCGCGGCGGGGCGCACGCGGGTGGGGTCGATGGGCGCGGCCTTGCCGGTGTTGCTGGCGCAGGCTGTCAGCCTGCTCAAGCAGCGTTCCGCGCAAGCTACCGTGCTGGTCGAGGAGGGGGATTTGCCGCACCTGCTGCCCAAGCTGCGGATCAGCGAGCTGGACCTGATCATCGGTCGGCTGGAGCCTGGCTATGCCGCGCCGGACCTGGTCACCGAGCCGCTGTACAACGAGCCGATGGTGGCGGTGGTGCGCAGCGGCCACCCGCTGGCGCACAAGCGCGCGCCAGCCTGGGCAGACCTGGCCGGCATGCCTTGCGTGATGCCGCCGCCGTGGGCGTCGCTGCGGGTCAAGCTGGAACAAGAGTTCTACCGCCACGGGCTGCAGCCGCCCACGGACCTGATCGAATCCTCCTCCTATCTGGCGATCTCGACCTTCGTCACCCAGCGCGACGCGGTGGGCTTCCTGGCCCGGTCGGTAGGGCAGCAGTTCGAGCGGGAGGGGCGTTTCCACATCCTGCCCATGGACGTGCCGCTGGAACTGCCGCCCGTTGGCCTGATCACGCTGCGCGAAGGGCGGCTCACGCCCAGCAGCCTGCAACTGGTGGAGTGCCTGCGCGCGGCTGCCGGGCAACTGGCCGGACAGCAGAAGCCGGCGGCCAAGAGGGCGCGCGCGCCACGGCGGGCGGGCTAGGCCGTCCGCGTCGGGACAAGTCAGCGAGGGCTGGCCAGCAGGTGTTTCGCCAGTGCGTGAAAGGCCGGAATCGTGGTCGGGTCGTTGGCGGCATTGCCGGCCACGGGGTTCGAGGCGTAGCGCACGATCACCATCTCGGCCTTCGGGTCGATATAGATGCGCTGGCCGTGGACGCCCCGCGCCATGTAGGCGCCGTGCTCGTTATGGGTGACCCACCACATGTCGCGATAGCTGCCGCCCTTGAGCAGGGGATAGTCCGCCCTGGCAAAGGCGGCCTTGTCGCCGCCGCGGCGGATGTCGTCGACCACGGCCCTGGGCAGGATCTGCTGCCCGTTGAACCTGCCGTCGTTGCGCAGCATCTCGCCAAAGCGCGCCAGGTCGCGCAGGCCGGTGTTCAGGCCGCCGCCGGCAAAGGGCGTGCCGATCGAATCCACCGTGAAATACCCGTCCTGCTCCGCGCCCAGCCGGCGCCAGATGCGTTCCGATAGCAACCCGGCCACCGAGCGCCCGGTCACGCGCGCGATCACCCAGCCCAGTGCGTCGGTGTTGACGGTCTTGTAGCCGAAGGCCGCGCCATGCTCGCCCTGCGGCTGGATCGCCTGGATGGACTCGTAGTAGTTACGCGGGCCGGTGTAGTCCCTGGGCTTGGGCAGCGGGCTGCCCGCCTGCGCGTGCAGCCAGACCTCGGCGTCCGGGTCGGCATAATCCTCGCTGTACTTGAGGCCCGTGGTCATGTCCAGCACCTGGCGCACGGTGGCATTGCCAAAGGCGGACGAGGCGAGTTCGGGCACATAGTCCACCATGCGTTTGTCCGCATCGAGGCGGCCTTCGGCGACCAGCATGGCGCCGAGCGTGCCGATGACCGACTTGGTGACCGACATCGCGGCGTGCTGGCCGTCGTCCTTCAGCGCGCCGAAATAGCGCTCGTACAYGATGCGCCCGCGATGCAGCACCACGATGCCAYCGGTGTAGTTGGCCGCGAGCGAGGCTTCCCAGGTCATGGGCTGGGTGGCGCCGATCGGCATGAACCGCAGCGCGTCGATATCGGTGCGCAATGCGCGCGGCAGCGGCACCGGCGCGCCCAGTCCGCGCGAGACATTGACGGTGGGCATCAGCTCCCGGAAATGCGACACGCTCCAGCGCAGGGCGGGAAAGCGCCAGTAGCTGCCATCGTCGAAGCGCACGGTGCGGTCGGGTGGCGGCGGCGATCCCGCCATCCAGCCAAGGCCGGCGGGATCGCTTGCCGCGGCATCCGGCGCGGGCGCGTCGGCGGCCCGCGCCATGGATAGCAGCCCGGCACCGCAAAGGGCCAGCGCGGCCAGGCCGCGGCGGCGAATGCCGTTACGCATCGTCAAGGTCATTTCCGAATCTCGAATTCATGTGGAAGGGCGCCCGCGCAATATAAACCATTCGAATGGCGGCACACGGAGCATTGCCGTCTGCCGACAAACGCTGCGCGGCTTGGCGCGGGGCCGCCGTTTCCGCCTGCGCTGCCTGCCGTGCTGGATGAACTGTCTTTGGAAATGCGTTTTTATTCGTTCTCAATCTTCCCGCGCCATTTCATAGTTGTGGCGTGATGGCTATAGGCGGTTGCCGTCAACCACAAACCGTGCATCGGGGAAGGCCCGGCCGCATCGATCCCGGCGCGGATAACAGGCTGCAAGGAGAGCGTTTCATGACAGTTGCATTGGAAGACAAGATCAAGCATCCCGTGCTGGAAGCCGCACGCGGCGTGGCACGTTCCTCCGGCCTGCCGTACGCCGGCCGCGTGACGCCGCAGCAAGCGTGGGCGCTGTTCAGCGCCGGCGACGCCGTGCTGGTCGATGTCCGCACCGCCGAGGAACGCAAGTTCGTCGGCTACGTGCCCGACACCCTGCACGTGCCCTGGGCCACCGGCACCAGCCTCACCCGCAACCCACGCTTCGTGCGCGAACTGGAAGCCAAGACCGGCAAAGACACCGTCGTGCTGCTGCTGTGCCGCAGCGGCAACCGCTCCGCGCTCGCCGCGGAAGCCGCCACCAAAGCCGGAAAGGCCCACGTGTTCAACGTGCTCGAAGGCTTCGAAGGCGAAATCGACGAACGGCAACGGCGCGGCAAGAGCGGCGGCTGGCGCTTTCATGAATTGCCGTGGGTCCAGGATTAAGGGTGGCGGGCAGGATGGGCCAATGCCGGTTGGAATGACTACGGCTGTCAGGAACCACTGGAAACGGAGCCAGTGCATTCTTTGCGGCACGGCGACATGGCAAACGCCCGCCCTCTCCCGCAAGCGGGAGAGGGGAGCAAACCGAGAGTCGATTCAAACCTCGCAGGGTGTAGCCGTGTGGAGCGCCCCCAAGGGCGGTCCACACCCCCAACGCGATGCGAAGCGAGCCGTGAAGGTGTACCAGGCCGTATGGGGCGCCTCGGGATCCGGCGCGCCTTCTTTGCCTACTTTCTTGGCAAGACAAGAAAGTAGGTCGCCCCCCGCAGGGGGGTGAAACCGCCTTTGACTTTAGGCTTTCAGGCCTTTGACTTCCGGCTCACACACAAAAAAAACAGCACAACCTACCACGCCAACAAACACAAAAAAACGGGGAGTACCAAAATGGCTGACTTCGAAATCGGCGTGATYGTACTCGCCCTGCAGCAAGTACGCCAACAATGGCGCGAAGGCCAACAACGCCTGCTGGAACCAGGCGGCCGGGACCTGCCCTCCCGCGWCGCCCTGTCACAAATCATCGCCACGCTAAAAGGCGTCCTGTTCCCCATGCGCCTGGGCCCCCCCGACCTCCGCCAGGAAAGCGAAAATCTCTACATAGCCCACTCCCTGGACGCGGCCCTGCACGGCCTGCTGGCCCAGACACGCCTGGAACTGCATTACGCGGCGCGCCATGGCGACCGCGACGAAGCCGCGCTGCGCGCGCAAGCGCTGACTGCAATACGTGAATTCGCCGGAGAACTCCCCCGCATCCGCAGCCTCCTCGACAGCGACGTCCTGGCCGCCTTCCACGGCGACCCCGCCGCCGGCAGCGTCGACGAAGTCCTGCTCTGCTACCCCGGCATCCTCGCGATGATCCACCACCGCATCGCCCATGCCCTCTACGGCCTTGGCCTGCCGCTGCTCGCGCGCATCGTCGCCGAACTGGCGCATGCCGAGACCGGCATCGACATCCATCCCGGCGCCCGGATCGGCGGCGGCTTCTTTATCGATCACGGCACCGGCGTGGTGATTGGCGAGACCACCATCATCGGGGAGCGAGTCCGCTTGTACCAGGCCGTCACGCTGGGCGCCAAGCGATTCCCGCGCGACGCCACCGGCAAGCTGGAGAAGGGCCTGCTGCGCCATCCTATCGTCGAGGACGATGTGGTGATCTACGCCGGCGCCACCATCCTCGGCCGCGTCACGCTGGGCCGCGGCGCGGTGATCGGCGGCAACGTCTGGGTGACGCAGGACGTAGCCCCGGGCGCCCATGTCACACAGGCCGTGTCGCGCAACGAAACCGCCAGGGCGCCATCCGCAAGCGGCGCGCAGCGCGCCATCGAGGCGAGCCTGCCATGAACGACCTCGTAAGGACCCTGGGCGCCACGGTGCGCCAGTTGCGCGAGGCGCACGCGTGGTCGCAGGAAGAGCTTGCCGAGCATGCGGGGCTGAACCGCTCGTATATCGGCGAGATCGAGCGCGGCAGCGCGATCGCCTCGATCGTCACGGTGGAGAAGCTTGCCGCCGCGCTGGGCGTGCCGATCTCATGGCTGCTGAAAACGGGCGGCACGCACGCAGCGCCACGCGACGCGGAGATTGCCGGCACGCGGACGTAGCCAGTTCCGGGTGATGCGCGCAAATCCCCGCGCATTGCCGTCTATAGCATGTTGAACGGGGCGGGCCGCCTCCCGATAATCGCTGCGGTAATAACGATTCTTGTTTTTCTCATATGGCAATCCGCCAGCAATCCACCAGCAATACGCTGGCAATCCGCTAACAGCCCAACGGAGTAGCACATGTCGGTAAACGGGAGCGTCCAGACGGCGCTCGGCGATAACGCAGCACGGCAACTAGCCAATGCCACCAAGACCATTCCCCAGCTCGCGACCATCACGCCGCGCTGGCTGACGCATTTCCTGCAATGGGTACCGGTGGAAGCCGGCATCTATCGCCTGAACAAGGTGCAGGACCCGGAATCGGTCAAGGTGGCCTGCACCCAGCGCGACGATGAGGGCAAGCTGCCCCGCACCTTCGTCAACTACGAAGAGCAGCCGCGCGAGTATTTCCTGAACGCGGTGAGCACCGTGCTCGACGTGCACACCCGCGTGTCGGACCTGTACAGCAGCCCGCACGACCAGATCAAGGAACAGCTCCGCCTCACCATCGAGACCATCAAGGAGCACCAGGAAGGCGAGCTGATCAACAACCCTGACTACGGCCTGCTGGCCAACGTGGCCGAAGAGCAGCGCATCTTCCCGCTGACCGGCGCGCCCACCCCGGACGACATGGACGAACTGCTGAGCAAGGTGTGGAAGGAACCGGCTTTCTTCCTGACCCACCCGCTGGCGATTGCCGCCTTCGGCCGCGAATGCACGCGCCGTGGCGTGCCGCCGCCCACGGTGAGCCTGTTCGGTTCCCAGTTCATCACCTGGCGCGGTATTCCGCTGATCCCGTCGGACAAGGTGCCGGTGGCCGACGGCAAGAGCAAGATCCTGCTGCTGCGCGTGGGCGACAAGCGCCAGGGCGTGGTCGGCCTGTTCCAGCCGGGTGTGGCGGGCGAGCAGGGCCCGGGCCTGTCGGTGCGCTTCATGGGTATCAACGACCAGGCTATCGCTTCGTACCTGATCTCGCTGTACTGCTCGCTGGCCGTGCACGCGCCGGATGCGCTGGCGGTTCTCGATGACGTGGAGATCGGCAAGTACCATGACTATCCTGACACCTACAAGTAATCCGGTGCATCCGTCCGCCAGTTCGCCGGCAGCGCTGCCGGGTGCGCCCGCGGTGCCGCCCGGCCTGCCCGATCCGGCGGTGCTGGCGCGCCTGGCAGGGGCATTCTTCTCGGCGCTGCCGGGCACGTCGCCGGCTGCCGCGCAGTCGCTGCCGGTGGTGAACAACCCGGCCCCGCCGGGTTCGCCCGTGGCGGGTCCTGGCGGCACGGGCACCGGCGTGCCGGGTGCGTCGATTCCGCAAGGCCATGTGCCTGGCGCCAACCTGCTTCCGCCGGCGCCCACGCATGTGCTGTCGCTGCCCAGCCGGGCACCCGCGCTGCGGCCGGCCGCGGTGGCGCAGAACGGCCTGCCCGATACGGTAGCCACGGTGGCGCCCGCGCTGGAAAGCCGCTTAGGCGGCCAGGCGCTGGGCGTGCCGCACGCTGCCGCGCCGTCGCCGCAGTCCTCGGCTGCCCCTGCCTACTACTTCCTGGAGGGCGCCGGCCGCGACCTGCATGGCGGCCCGGCAGGGCTGCGCGACATCGCCACGTCCGGCGATCCGCTCTCGCTGCATCTGCCGCAGCAAGGGCCGGGCGCCTACGGCTACGGGCGCGAGCAGGAGGAGGCGCTGCCGTGGGCATCGTCTTCGGCGCGCGTGCCGTTCGACGTCAACGCGATTCGCCGCGATTTCCCGATCCTGCAAGAGCGCGTCAACGGCAGGCAGCTGGTCTGGTTCGACAATGCCGCCACCACCCACAAGCCGCAGTCGGTGATCGACCGGATCTCTTACTTCTACGCTCACGAGAACTCCAACATCCACCGCGCCGCCCATGCGCTGGCAGGGCGTGCCACRGATGCCTACGAGTCCGCGCGCGGCAAGGTGCAGCGCTTTATCGGCGCATCCTCGCCCGACGAGATCATCTTCGTGCGCGGCACCACCGAGGCCATCAACCTGATCGCCAAGACCTGGGGCGCGCAGAACGTGGGTGAGGGCGACGAGATCATCGTCTCGCACCTGGAGCATCACGCCAATATCGTGCCGTGGCAGCAGCTTGCCGCGCAGACCGGGGCGAAGCTGCGGGTGATCCCGGTGGACGATTCGGGCCAGGTGCTGCTGGATGAATACCGCCGGCTGCTCAACGACCGCACGAAGATCGTGTCCGTGACCCAGGTCTCGAACGCGCTCGGCACCGTCGTGCCGGTCAGGGAGATCGTCGACCTGGCCCACCGCGCCGGCGCCCGCGCGCTGGTCGATGGCGCGCAGTCGGTCTCGCATATGCGGGTGGACGTGCGGGCGATCGATGCCGACTTCTTCGTGTTCTCCGGCCACAAGGTGTTCGGGCCTACCGGGATCGGCGTGGTCTACGGCAAGCGCGAGGTGCTGGAGGACATGCCGCCCTGGCAGGGCGGCGGCAACATGATTGCCGACGTGACCTTCGAGCGCACCGTGTTCCAGCCGCCGCCCAACCGCTTCGAGGCCGGCACAGGCAATATCGCCGACGCGGTAGGGCTGGGCGCCGCGCTGGACTACGTGGAGCGGGTGGGCATGGAGAACATCGCCCGCTACGAGCACGACCTGCTGGAGTACGCCACCCACCTGCTGCAGCCCATCCCGGGCGTGCGGCTGGTGGGCACGGCGCGCGACAAGGCCAGCGTGCTGTCCTTCGTGCTCAAGGGCTACGAGACCGAGGAAGTGGGCAAAGCGCTCAACGAGGAAGGCATCGCCGTGCGCTCCGGGCATCACTGCGCCCAGCCCATCCTGCGGCGTTTTGGCGTGGAGGCCACGGTGCGGCCCTCGCTGGCCTTCTATAACACCACGGACGAGGTGGACCGGCTGATTTCAGTGGTCAGGCGGCTTTCCGGGCGCCGTTAGGGCGGCATTGGGGCTGTATTGGCGCGGTGCAGGGGCGGAAAACGCGGGGCGTGGGGCTTAAAACCCCCCTGAACATGCATGAATCGGGACGCGCCCTGCGTTTTCTTCTAAAATCCGCTATCTTCTCACCTTGATCGGCGTGTCTTCCTGCCTTCGGACCGGAGCCCGCCTTGTTGAACGCACCCGGCAAGCTACCGCCCAGCCACTGGCATCAGGCCCACCGACGCCGGCGCTATCCAGCGCTTACCGCGCTTTATTCATGAGCAATCTCAACCAGCAAGCCATCCTCTCCGTCCACCACTGGACCGACACGCTTTTCAGCTTCACGTGCACCCGCGACCCCGGTTTCCGTTTCGAAAACGGCCAGTTCGCCATGGTCGGCCTGGAAGTGAACGGTCGTCCGCTGCTGCGTGCCTACAGCATCGCCAGCGCCAACTATGAGGAAACGCTGGAATTCTTCAGCATCAAGGTGCCCGACGGCCCCCTGACGTCCCGCCTGCAGCACCTGAAGGAAGGCGACCAGATCTTCGTCGGCAAGAAGCCCACCGGCACGCTGCTGGTCGACAACCTGCTGCCGGGCAAGACCCTGTGGCTGCTGGCCACCGGCACCGGCCTGGCCCCGTTCCTGTCGATCATCCGCGACCCGGAAGTGTATGAGCGCTATGACAAGGTCGTGCTGACCCATACCTGCCGCTTCGTCGAGGAACTGGCCTACCGCGAGTTGATCTCGGAGCACTTGCCGCAGCATGAGCACCTGGGCGAGCTGATCCGCGAAAAGCTGGTGTATTTCCCCACCGTGACCCGCGAAGAGTTCGACAACCAGGGCCGGATCACCGACCTGATCGCCAACGGCGAGCTGTTCGAGCGCCTGGGCGTGGAGCCGTTCTCGCTGGAGAACGACCGCATCATGCTGTGCGGCAGCCCCGATATGCTCAAGGACATCCGCGCGATGCTGACCGAGCAGCACTTCACAGAAGGCAATATGAGCGCGCCGGGCCATTTTGTGCTTGAAAAGGCATTTGTGGGCTGATCATCGGTCCATCTTGGCGATAACCGGGGCTCCCCGGCATCGCCTAAGCCTGCAGGCGGAACATCACCCGGAAGTGAAGACCCAGGGTGGTCAGGACGATCCCCGCCAACTGGTGCACGGGCCAATCGGAGGCGGGGCGAACATGCGGGGCGAACATGCGGGTCGCACATTGCTTTGACGGCCTGATAGACCTGACACAGAGACGATTGCTGCAGGCACTCGCCCGCCACCGTGCGCGCACAAGCCGGACACCGGCAGCCAGGAGCCGCGCATAGACGGTCAGGAGATCGCGGGCAAGGACTGTACGAGGCCGGCCGGCGTGCCGAAGCGCAGCGCCTGCGCAAGGCCTTCCCACCATTGATTCGCGCCGCGGCGCACACAGATCCGCTGATCGTCACGTTCGTGCTGCTTTGCCGCTGCGCTCCCGCAGCGTCGAATAGGGCACGAGCGCATCATCCGGCTTTGCGCCGGTCATCAACCTGCGGTGCCACCCCGTTGCGGATGAAGCGGATAACGGATTCGCGGAACAGATCGTGTTCCGCTTCAAAGATTCGACGTCTCGTGCTCATGCAATCTCCATCTCATTGAGCGGCCTCTGCGCGGGGCAGGTTTTCGATGGATTATCCGCAGTCAGGGCAGATCCGCCTCATCCGAGGTGATGAATTCCGGGTCATGCGCTCCGGGCACCGGCCCGCCGCCCGACAATTCATCCTTTCGAATGAGGCAATGCGCCAGCATCGCGCCACATAATTCTCCGGCCGGTGGATCCTGGCCAACACAGTCCATCCGGAATTCCACGCATAACTTCCTTGAGAATGCCGTCATGAGCCCTTTCGAAAGCCACGCACAGGTGACTGCCTGCCATCAGAGCGTTCTGCTCTTCTACTATGGCCTGGACAGGGCGGATTATCCCCTCGCAATGAAGCAAGTCGCACCCGATTGCCTGTGGGAACGCGGTGGTGTCATGCTGCGCGGTCGACAACAGATTGAAGCGTCAGTGAGGAAGAGATCGGCAACGCAAGTCGCGCGGCATATCGTCAGCAACTTTGCGATGCTCGTGCAGGATCCGGAGCGTGCCACGGCGGCCTATTGTCTGGCCCTGCATCTGTATGACAACGGCGCGCCCGCCACCCTCCCGGTACCGGGTTCCACACCATTTCTGCTCGCGGATGTGACATGCCAGTTCGCACTGGAGCCCGACAATGCCTGGCGCATACGGCAGCTGGATGTCGGGCGCGCATTCAGCTATTCCCGGGAGGTGATCTCTCCCTTGGCGCAAGCACCCAGGCTGGGTTGATCCGGACCTGCGTGTCGTTTCTACTGCGTGCCGCTCCGGCGCGCGCATCGCCAGCTCAGATCGGCCAACGGCCGTACCTTCGCTTCCATGCTCGCGGCATCGGCCGCTGACGCATTGCCTCCCGCCGCGCGCGCCGCAACGCCGCGCAGGATGGCGGCCATGCGAAACAGGTTATAGGCGAGATAGAAGTCCCAATTGCGAATGGCGTCGATGCCGCGCGCGCGGCAGTAGTCCTCGACGAACGCGTGCTCCTGCGGAATGCCGAGCGCAGCCAGGTCGACCCCCGCCACGCCGCGCCACAGGTCAGGCGGAACGCACCACGACATGCAGAAGTACGAGAGGTCCGCCAGCGGATGCCCTAGCGTGGAGAGTTCCCAGTCGAGCACGGCGACCACGCGCGGCTCGGTTGGATGGATGATCAGGTTGTCCATGCGCATATCACCATGTACGACGCAGGTCTCATCGCCATCGGGAATGTGGGCTGGCAACCATTCCATCAATGCTTCCATTGCCTCGATCGGCGCACCTCCCGAACTGCGGTACTGGCGGCTCCAGCGGTCGATCTGCCGCGCGAAGTAATTGCCCGGCCGGCCGAAAGTGTCCAGGCCGGCCGGGCCATGGTCCACGCCGTGCAGCGCGACCAAAACGCGGTTGATGTCCGCGTATATCGCCTTCCGCTCGGCCACGGCGAGCCCGGGCAGGGTGGGATCGACAAAGTTCCTGCCGCGCACGTACTCCATCAGAAAGAACGGTGTGCCAATCAGCGAGGCATCATCGCAATAGGCCACCATGCGAGGCACCGGAACGCCGCTGCCGTTCAGGGCCTGCATCACCCGGTATTCCCGGTCAATGGCGTGCGCGGACGGCAGCAGCGCCCCTGGCGGCTGCTTACGCAGGACAAATGCGTCGCTCGCCGCCTGGAGCAGGAAGGTCGGGTTCGACTGTCCGCCCGACAGTACGCACGCATTCAAGCCGCGTGGGTCCAATCCTGCCTGGCGCATCCAGTCGGCCAGGCGTTCAAGATCAAGGTCGGCGCAGCCAACGGAGCCCCCTGGGGGCGATGTCAGGTTGGAAACCAAAGGCGAAGAGGGCATGGTTGGGCGTCTACCGGAAGGTCAGAGGGAGGAAACAAGATGGCCGCCGTCGATGGCAAGCACCGCACCCGTCATGAACGTCGCGGCATCGGAGGCCAGCAGCAGGAGCGCTCCGTTGAGATATTCAGGCTGCCCGACCCGGCGCTGCGGCACGCGGCGGATCAGTGCCTGTCCGGCCTCGCTGGCAAAGAAGTCGCGGTTGAGGTCGGTTTCGATATAGCCCGGTGCGAGCGCGTTGACCCGGACGCCATGCCGGGCCCATTCGAGCGCCAGCGCCTGCGTCAGATGGATCAATCCGGCCTTGGCGGCGGCATAGGCCGGCACTTGCTGCGCCACCCGCAGACCGAGGATCGAGGCGATATTGATGATCGATCCCTCGCGCTGCGCGATCATGCGCTGGCCGGCAGTTTGCGCGACGCGCCATGCGCCGTTCAGGTTCACGTCGATGACGCTCTGCCAGTCATGCGCATCGCACTCCACAGCAGGGCGCGTTACGGCAATGCCGGCGTTGTTGACGACGATTTGCACAGGCCCGCCGAGCCGCGATTCCGCGGCGTCAAAGGCGTCAGCGACCGAAGCGGCGTCCGTCACATCCATGGGCACTACGCAGGCCGTGCCACGATCCCGCTCGATCCGGGCCGCGACCTGCCGGCCCGCCTCGACACGACGGCCAGCCAGCGCCACCTGAACACCGGCACCGGCCAGCACCGTTGCGAAATGACTGCCCAGTCCGCCGAAAGCACCCGTCACCAGGGCTCGCTTGCCGCGCAGATCCTCGAACATGCTGTTCTCCCGTCATCGTGATTGCCGAATCGGCACGAGGGATTATCTGCGTCGGCACAGGAACCCGCATCATTCGAAGGGATGATTTGCTGCCCACGCGGAAATGGGCCGCAGACAGCGGGCCAGGTGGCACTCGCGAATTCATCCCATCGAACGAGGCGGCTGGAACTAGTGCTCACCATACTTGCTTCTGACCTCAACAACCCGCTAGCGCTGGTGAATTTCTCGGGTAAGTACCCATTCAATAATTGTTAGTGGGCTAAGCATAATAGATCGAGCGGACCCTGAATTCGGAACGAGAGGCGTCGCGACGACATGACTTCAGTAACACCAATGCCAGCGACGATGACCTTGGCCGTGACGTGCGATAGCTGGGGAGAAATGGGAAGCGAGACGATACCGGAGCCATTCAACGGCAAGAGATACGCCTGGGAATCGCTGCTTCCGGTCGCGACCGTGCCTGACGGAAACTGTCCACGTCAGCGGACAAAGCCTCCGGGTGCGTCAAGAACTGAATTCACCAAATAATATCTTCGGAGATGTATGAATG